>CAXAHZ010000006.1:0-17969 GCA_963968875.1 uncultured euryarchaeote | reverse complement strand
AAACCTACTTGGTCAAGTTTTAATGGGCCAGATATTCCTTTCAAGTAACCAAGTTCTGACAAATCAGGTGACCCTATTGTACAGGTGAAATTCGCCTCTTGTATCAAGCGCTGAATCGTTGCGATGTTCTCAACGTACCCCGGGTTCCTTGTGTGACTCTCAGGATATATGTGAACGGACTTACAATTTGGTTTTGTCCGTAGGATATGGGTCTTAAACAATTTTGACAATTGGGAAAAATCGTCTTCTGATATGTTGTTGAATCCAGCAGGAAAATGGTTGGCATCAACAACGCCAACTTTCCAACCCGCATCGCGGATGTCAACACTCCCATAGATTGGGATTGGGACTTCTTCCCGCTTTTTTGCCATCCATGCCGTAATTTCGTCACGTTTGGATTCAAGGACTGAGGATAAATCGTGGACATTGGTCATGACATCACCTCATCAAGCAATGTAATGATGTCTCCATCTCTCTTAATCCTTCCACCATTAACAATGTGCATTGCCTCAAATAGGCCGAGTCCGAGGGCGAGTTCAGATTGCCCTTTGAACAGAGGAGACAGTGTTTCGTACTTTTTGACGAGTTGCTGAGTTTCGCTGGAATATGTCTTGAGAAACATTTCCAACATGGTAGGAGATGTCGCCCTTCCAGCAGGCATCTTAGGCCGGCGTACGATTTCTTTTGGCAAACCCGTTAGGTTAGCAGCCTCACGCAGTGCGGCTTTTTCTTCATGATTGGGGGGTAGCCTCCATTCCATTGGCAGTGTGTTTGAACATTCAAGATGGGGCCTTCCCAAGAAAGGCACGCGGACTTCCAGTGAATGCGCCATTGAATGTCGGTCAACCAGTCTCAGTTGAAAATTACTCAACTGTCCATGGTCCAACTCGAATTGGAGAGTGTCCGAGAGTGACTTCGCCTGCTCTTCTGGGCGGTGATTTACTTTTGTCCAACCATCCTTTTCGTTCAATGGGCCGTGTTCCAATGCGGTTTGAAGTCTTGAGGGGAGTGCGTTCAAACGGTTTCTGAGAAGTTCAGCATGCTGTGGTAAATCCCTGTATCGGGGGTATCCTGCATGCAATTCATCTGCTCCTTGGCCACAAAGGCCAACTTTGACCTTCTTTGCCATTGTTTCAAAGAGGGGCTGGAAGAACAGCACCGTCACATCAAAGTCTTCTCCGTGCCAAATTAGGTTTGGAAGGGCGCGTTCAAATGCGTCGGGCTTGAGAATGTGTTGATGGTGTTTGAGATCAAAATGCGAGGCAACGAGTTCAGCCGCCTTCCAATCTGGATTTTCCTCACTTTCTGCGACAGTCCAACATTCAGGTACAGGTTGTTCCGCTCGTGCAGCCGCTTCTTGAGCAACCGCTGCAACGAGGCTTGAATCCAAACCGCCCGACAAGACAATTCCAACCGGTACATCGGACATGAGCCGTTGTTGAACACTTGATATGAACGAGTCGAGCAGCACCGGCCCTTGTGTTACCGGTGACCATGATTTGGCCGGAGTCATTGTTCGATGCCGGACGGTTGCTCTCCCGGACATGAATGCGTCACCATTTTCGTTTATTTCCCATGTCTCAATCGTCCCGGGACGGACCTGAGTCACCCCTTTGAGGAGCGTCGTTGCATCCAATGGATATTCCCAAACCATTCTTGCTGCTATTGCCAATTCGTCAAGTTCTGGAACATGACGTTCATCTGCTCGTAATGCCTTCACTTCACTTGCAAAAAGTAGGGTTCCATCAACTTCGGTTTTCACCAAGGGTTTGATTCCGAGCGTATCTCTTGCGAGAACGAGTTGACGATTATTACTGTCCCAGAGTGCAATGGCGTACATCCCGTCAAGTTGTGATAGCCATGATGCATGGTCGTTGGCCGTTGGGACCCGTTGATGCTGTGAAATACTGTGGTTGTGGAGGGCGAGTATTACTTCACTATCGCCGGAGGTCGTGAACGGGTAGCTTTGATGTTTTTCTCTCAGTGCCAAGTGGTTGTAGATCTCACCGTTGACGATAAGTGTCTGCTGGTTTGGTCCGTGAAGTGGTTGCTGGCTTCCCTCTAGGTCCACAATTGCGAGGCGCGTGTGGGCGAGCGCAACACATTCATCGGACCATGTGTCTTGACCGTCGGGTCCGCGATGAGCTTGTAACCGATTCATCCTTTGTGCTACTGCAAGATCTGGGTTACCAAGCATACCCCCAATGCCGCACATGGACGGGGCTCGGAGGCTACCTTTTTGAAGGAATGTTCAGCCATTTCCTAAAAAAAATCACCAAAGTGGGTATTGGAACATCGTGATGCCAAGAAGAACAATTGCAAGTGCGAAAGCGAGGAAGTATGCACTTTGGGGTGGCTCGTTTGACTTTTGCTCATCGGACATGGGTTCTCCTCAATTTAAACCAAGGCTAGCCCCCATTTGAATATGTTGAGGGAATTTGATGCGTTGGTGCCATCTCAACCCATGACCTTGACAAAGGGTTCGAGGATTAAGACCAAGGAGAGCGGTATGAGAAGCATGGTGGCGTTATCATCAATGTATCGCAAACGAGGCCATTCCGAAATCATGCAGATGGGTGCGAGCAACAATGAGATTACCAACGGTGTGCCGAATTGAACGGTGCAGGCAAGCCATATGACAAGAAGCAGCATCGTTGAGTAAATCATGACGTTCCGAGATTCCATGCCCTTTCTTCGCAGTTCACCCATCAAAGGATCGCCAAGTGAAAGGGACAGAATTAGCGGGTATGCATAGGCTTCGTGAGGTGCCAGTAAGAGGACCATTCCAATCCCGAAAGCACCCCAAGCCAGTGCTGAAATCTGCTTAGCTTCATAATCACGCTGACCAAAAATTGTGATTCCTAATTTTAGCCGTATACCTTCTGCGACCAGAGCAAACAATACCACGGAAGCGACGATTTGCTGCAGGTCCATGCCGAGTTTGGAGGAAATGGAATCACCCCAAGAAAAGTAAACCACTGGTATGGCGCACATACCAATGTGTACTGTTCTGCGCAAGATGTGCCCCTTCATGCCTCCGACCGAGGTTTCAACGGGATTGGTTAATTCAACTTGGTCACTCATTGGGGTCCCCTTGGAGGATTGAAAGTGCATTCTCAATATCAATTGTCCCCTCTGTAAGACGTTGTAAGCATTCATTGTAAGAGGGGTGATTGACCAACCGACGTTCATGGCGAGCGAGAAGGCGTTCTCTCATTCTCGCTCGTATTGCTCGTCCTGATGCTTTTAGGTCAAACAACAACTCTGCAGCCGCTTCAATTCCAATTCCATGAAGGCCAGAGGTCAACAGAACCGGTGGTGCCTCGGTTTGCCCAAGAGTGAACGAATCTTGAAGCTCCGATGCGTGTTTTTGGGCGCCGTCAAGGTCGGCTTTGTTGACGAGAACAGCATCAGCCAGTTCGAGCAATCCAGCCTTCTCAGCTTGTATGCCGTCGCCCCGTGCTGGCCCTTCAACGACTACAATTCGGTCTGCTACAGCAGCACAGCGCAGTTCAGACTGACCCGAACCGACCGTTTCTATGAGCACTCGATTCCATCCACACGAATGAAGGAAAGAAGCCATGTCTTCAACAATCAGGGGGACACTTCCGGATGCCGTTCTTGTCGCAATTGAGCGAACGTATACTTTGTCCTTGATGGCAGGGTTGTCGACCGATGTCATTCGCACTCTGTCTCCAAGCAATGCCCCCCCTGTTCTTGGTGAACTGGGGTCGACCGCTAGCAGTGCTACACGATGACCTTGCTTTGCCCAAAGGGTCATTAACGCATCAACAAGAACGGATTTTCCGACTCCGGGTGCGCCTGTAATTGCCATGGTGTTCCAAGTTGATTTCTCGGCCATAGAACTGTTTTCGCCACCCACTGTTTCAATCGAATATGTCCGATTTTCAATGGCTGAAAGTACTCTTGCAAGGGCTCGGCGTTCACCGTTGAGCGCTCGGGAGATTTCATCTTTCATGATGAGACACCTATGCTTTGGATTCCCAATGCCAGTCGTTTTCTTGGCCTACTCCCGCATCATCCATAGCATTTGCATGTTGAATGAATTCAAGAATTTCAGCAGTTGGCGTTCCTGGCCCAAAAATTGCTTTGATTCCCACCGCAAACAAGTCTGCACGGTCTTCGTGCGGTATGATTCCTCCGCCAAATACGATGACATCCTCAAGCCCCTCTTCCTTGAGCAATTCACAGACTTTAGGGAAGAGATGGCTATGGGCTCCTGAAAGTGAAGACAGTCCTAAAAAGCGAGCATCTTCATCACGAACGGTTTCAACAATTTGTTGTGCAGTCCTTCGGAGTCCGGTGTAAATCACTTCATGACCTGCATCACGCAACGTGCGTGCAACGACCTTTGCACCACGGTCATGGCCATCAAGTCCAGGCTTGGCAACGACAATTCGTAGCGGTTGGGCCATGAACTGAGGAAGAGGCGCCTCCCTATCAACACACCCCTTGGGGTAAATCTGAAACACTCTTCAACGCCCATTTTCAGCGAATTACAAGAGCAACGCATAAGGGCGGCGTTTTCATCCATAGGAAGGGGGAAGTCCATGTCAAGTACAGAAGAGCGTCTCAAAGACCTCAGAAATCGAAAGTCTCGGAGTGAGGCTGGAGGCGGTCAAGCACGGGTCGAAGCTCAACATAATCGCGGTAAAATGACGGCTAGAGAACGTCTTGAGATGTTGCTCGACGAAGGGAGTTTCCAAGAAATGGACGCATTGGTAGAACACAGGTGCCGTGATTTCAACATGGACAAGAACGTCATTCCAGGGGACGGTGTTGTCACCGGCCACGGGACCATTAATGGAAGAGAAGTCTTTGCTTTCGCTCAAGACTTCACCGTTTACGGTGGCTCACTCGGCGAAATGCACGGTTTGAAAATTTGCAAGGTTCTGGACATGGCCCTCAAGACAGGTCGCCCAGTTATCGGTATGAATGATTCAGGAGGTGCACGAATTCAGGAAGGTGTAGCCTCTCTCGGTTCTTACGCTGAAATCTTCTTTAGAAATGTGAGAGCATCTGGTGTTGTTCCGCAAATTTCTGTGATTATGGGTCCATGTGCAGGAGGGGCGGTTTACTCTCCAGCAATTACAGATTTTGTCATTATGGTAGATCAAACCGCTCATATGTTCATCACAGGCCCTGAAGTCATCAAAACCGTCACCAACGAAGTGGTTTCCTTTGAGGACCTTGGAGGGGCATCAACTCACGGTTCTAAATCGGGAGTTTCACACTTCACTGCTTCAGACGATGAGGATGCAATTGGAATGGCTCGTGATTTGTGTGATTTGCTCCCACAAAACAATCTTGAGCGACCACCAATGAAGCAAACAAGCGATTCGAGAGACCGGCTCTGTGAGTCTCTTGACAGTATAATTCCCGAGGATTCATCAAAACCCTACGATGTGGTTGATGTGATCACCGAAGTTCTTGATGACGGTGGCTTTATGGAAGTTCAATCTGAATGGGCGCAAAACATCGTGATTGGGTTTGGTCACCTTGACGGAAATACCGTTGGCATTGTAGCAAATCAACCGAAGGTCCTCGCAGGTTGTTTGGATATAGATGCAAGCGATAAAGCTGCACGGTTTGTACGATTCTGTGATGCATTCAACATCCCTTTGATTACGTTTGAAGACGTCCCGGGCTTCCTTCCAGGTACCAATCAAGAATGGGGAGGCATCATTCGCCACGGTGCTAAACTTCTCTACGCCTTTGCCGAGGCGACCGTGCCTAAGTTAACCGTCATTCTTCGCAAAGCATACGGCGGTGCTTATGATGTCATGTCCAGCAAGCACATCCGCGGAGATTACAACGTGGCATGGCCCGGCGCTGAGTTGGCCGTGATGGGTGCAGATGGGGCCGTTGAAATCATACATCGGCGTAGAATTGCTCATTCAAGAAATCAAGAACAAGAGCGTGAGCGCTTAACTGAAGACTTCAAAGAAACCTTTGCCAATCCATACAAGGCGGCTGCATTGGGGTATCTTGATGATGTCATAGAACCAAATCAAACCCGCCAAAAACTGTGTAAGGCTCTTGCCATGCTGAAGGATAAGGAAGAACTTCGGCCCGCTCGAAAACACGGGAACATACCTTTGTGAGGATTTATTATGGCAAAGAAGGAAGATGAATTACGAATGGCAGCCATTGCTGCAGTACTGGCCGTTACTCAACAGCAGGGAGAGGATCCTGCAGAGATTGCACGTCGACCTGGAAAAGCGTGGTCACAAGACCATCGTAGAATGGTTACCGGGCGTTCTTCCCTTATGCACGCACGCAGTCAACGATCACCTTGGAGGTAATGGCATGTCGGAAACACGAAAGATTATCGTAAACGGTACCGAATATGAGGTTGAACTTGAAGGCGAGGGTACTTCATGGAGGGCTACTGTTGAAGGGAAGACCTTTGAAATCGAGATGCCTGATGCCCCTCCTGCTCCTAAACAACGACGCTCAGGTGGCGGGAAGAAGAAAAAATCTGGAACTGTTTCGGCCAATATACCTGGTAAAGTTGTGACCGTAGAAGTATCTGAAGGAGATGAGGTCGTCGAGGGCCAAGTTATTCTTATTCTTGAGGCCATGAAAATGCAAAATGAAATACAGGCTCCGGTTTCGGGGACTGTGATTTCGGTACACTGCGACGAGGGTGAGGCGATTGAAGCGAACGTGCCACTGGTCGTTATTGAACCACTTGTGGAACCCGAGGAAGAGGCTTGAATATATTGTTGGTTCAAGGCAAGAGTTAATGAAGCATAAAATTGGAGTATTCAGTATGACAGACAAACCGGTTTGCGATTTACCCGGGTGTGGCAGTGAAGGTACCGTTGTCTCACGCCTGTCTCCAGAGGGTTACCTGGTCGCTACCGGCAAGAAAGCATATTCGTTCCGAGAGGCGTATCGTCGTTTCCACTATTGCTCGGGTTGCCATGACGAGCTCATGGGTGGAGTTTGGTCCAGAGTGCGTAAACCCGATGACAAGAAAGACGGTCACGTGGCACCGACAGCAATTTGATTGCCCCGAAGCGGTGAGGCTGATAAACCCTGCACGTGTAGGTGTGTTATGGCGCAAGGTCCCCATACGAAGAGCAATCAATCTGCAAGGTCTATTTCGGTAGCCCTCATGCTCCTTCTAACTTCACTCTTATCGCTAACCGCCCCAAGTGTTGTTGCCGTAGGTCCGAATCAAAACGACCTCGGTTCTGGGGGCGATTTACCCGATAACACAACGGTTAATATCACGAATTACATTTTTTCAGGGTCATACAACGGAAACGGTGAACTCGACTATGGAGATGATTCCGATTTCTTGCGTGTAGCATTGACTGCAACACAAGGTCTTTCGGCTTCACTCTCCTTCCCATCCAGCACAACATTTGCAAACGGCACAACGGTTATGAATGACTTTGACCTTGTGTTTTACGATGCCAACCTAACCTATCTTGATGACTCTTATGCAAACAATCCTGAGACATTGACGACCAATACAACAAGCGCTCACGGGGGGATGGTCTATCTCGAAATTTCCCGTTATTCAGGCGCCGGCAGCTGGAATTTGACGCTGAATAAATTCACCGTCAGTAGTGGTACAGGCGGTGGTGGCGGTAGTTCCATCACAAATTGTTCAGGAAATGGGACAACCGCCCCGGACATCCTTGAACCCAATGACTCCATGGCAGCAGCGACATCAGCTTCACTCCTTCCATTGTTTTGCTCGGGCCTTTCCATTGATTCTACTTCTGACGAAGACTTCTTTGAAATCGATATGATTTCGGGAGTCACCTATTATGTGAACTTGACCTTCACGCACGCTAACGGTGACATTGATGGGCAGTGGATGGACTCCAGCGGTAGTTCTCTCAGTCTGACTGGATTTGGTTCGCTTGGTTCTGGATCTGATAATGAAGCGGCTTCATTCACAGCAACAACGAATTTCACATCTTATCTGAGGGTTTTCTTGTACCCATTTACCACTTCCACATCGAACATTTATGACATTGAACTTTCAACTGATAATGCTGGCGGCGGTCAAAGTATGGAAACGGTTGATGTTAGCATCAACAACAAAACCTCTGCAACATTGTCGTTCTCAGGTCTCACTGTTGGGTCAAATTATTCCTACAATTCATCATACGGTCAAATGTACCTTGATGACGACGAGGTTTGGACTTCATCCTCAAACGGGACATTCAACGCAACGAATTCGACCTATTTTGTAAACATTACAACTCAGGCGACTTTTGATGAATCAGTTTTCATGGTTTCATCAACACTCAGTGATGCATCGGGTATGGGGGTAAATAGTGATACTGACGAGCTTTATATCGAAATGGTTGAGGCGGCTCCAACCTCATCAACTACAGGTGATATTTCCTTAACCAATCTTTCAACAGGTACCGATTACGCAATGCGTTGGATTGTTCTGGATTACGATGAGTGGGCAAACAATTTCACGGTATCAAACGATACAGATGCTGCAATTAACGCATCGATGATCGATTCAGATGAATGGACCTTTACACCCACCACGGCATCAATCAACCATCAAATCACATGGGCAGGGCCAACCACAATGAACGACCACCTGTTTTATGCTGAACTCTCACTCAACAACTCCGTGGTTGATATTGATTCCAGCGATAACATCACTGGAGCCCACTTCAATAATTTTATCCCGCAACTTCCAGCATTGGTCATCAATTCATATTCTGCCAGCCCAACTGCTTCAACGAACAACGTGAGAGCCGAAGGGTTGGATTTGGTAACCGGTGACAGTTACAAGTACCAATATCGGGTAGAAGACTCATCGGGTGCAAACATTGCGCTTTCAACATTAACTTCTGTTACAGCAACAGCACAAAACATGTCATTGCCTTACTTCAATTACACTACACCGTCCTCTTCAGGAACCTATTGTGTCTTTGCAGATCTCTACTCATCCGTCAATGTCCAACTTATTGGAGATTCAGATTGTTTCATCCTCTCACTTGATGACGACAGCGATGGAGTCGCAAATGAGTTGGACCTGTGCCCCAATACCACGCCCGGGTCAACGGTGGACTTGTCGGGTTGTGCATTGGATCAAAAAGACAGTGACAACGATGGGTACAACGACAATATAGATGCGTTCCCATACGACTCAACTCAGTTTTCTGATATGGACGGCGACGGTTATGGAGACAACTCGAGTGGCAACGCCTCTGATGCTTTCCCTAACGACTCAAGCCAATGGTCCGATGCAGACGGAGACGGATACGGCGATAATGCAACGGGTAACTCTCCAGATGCATTCCCATACGACTCCACTCAATGGTCAGATTCAGACGGTGACGGCTACGGAGATAACGCAACTGGAAACTACCCCGATGCATGGCCAGCTGATTCTACCCAATGGGAAGACTCTGATGGGGACAGTTACGGCGACAACCCCTCCGGAACGAATGGAGATGCTTTCCCTAACGACTCATCGCAATGGTCTGACGCTGATGGTGATGGATATGGAGATAATCCATCTGGAACAACCCCTGACGGTTTCCCTAGCGACTCCACCCAATGGGAAGACTCAGATGGTGACGGGTACGGTGATAATCCAACTGGAAATAATGGAGACCAATTCCCAAACGATAACACTCAGTGGTTTGATCAAGACGGAGATGGATTTGGGGATAATCAAGCAGGTAACGATCCAGACGCCTTCCCTACCGATTCAACTCAATGGAGGGATTCAGATGGAGACGGTTACGGCGATAACGCAGCTGGCCTAAACGGCGATGCCTTCCCTAACGACCCAACTCAATGGGCCGATCAAGACAACGATGGGTACGGTGATAATGCCAGTGGAACCAATGGAGACCAATGCCTCGGCACACCTGCTGGGCAATCCGTTGATTCAAATGGATGTGCTGCTTCTCAACTGGATGGAGATCTAGATGGAATTGATGACGCAACCGATGCCTGTCCTCAAACACCTCCGGGAGAGCAAGTTGACAATGTAGGTTGCTCCTCAAGTCAAGAAGACAGCGATAACGACATGGTCATGAATGCATTCGATGCTTGCCCCAACACGCCTCTCGGTCTAACTGTGGATGCAGCTGGTTGCGCACTTAGTCAACTTGACACGGATGATGATGAGATTACGGATGACCGGGATCTTTGTCCAACCACTACCGCTGGATTACCCGTTGACGGTGTAGGTTGTGCAGCAAACGAGAGGGATACTGATGGAGACAACGTAGTTGATGCAAGCGATATTTGTGAGCTAACTCCGGCCAATGAAATTGCAGATGCACAAGGCTGCGCCCCATCTCAGAAAGATACCGATGGAGATGCCATTACCGATGATGTGGATAATTGCCCAGGTACTGAAAATGGATTGAGCGTGACCCTTCTTGGCTGCGCCACCAATCAACTGGATGCGGACAATGACGGCATTTCTGATGCCGATGACCTATGTCCAGTTACACCTGCGGGTGAACAACCTGATAGTACGGGTTGTTCCGAATCCCAAAAGGATGAAGATTTGGATGACATCATGAACAATATGGACCTATGCCCCGACACTCCAGTGACCCAACCTGTCGACCTTGATGGCTGTGCTGAACAACAGAAAGACGATGACGAAGACGGTATCAAAAACCATCTTGATAATTGTGCAAACACCCCTGCAGGTGAGCTCATAGATGCGAGTGGTTGCGCCATGTTGCAGTTGGATTCTGACGGTGACGGTGTAAGTGACGCTGAGGACGATTTCAAATTTGATGCTAACGAATCTCTTGATACAGACGGAGATGGCATTGCAGACCGCCTGGACGCTTATCCTGAAGACGCAACGCGCTCTGCGACTGAGGTGGCAGATTCTGGAAACGGTATGCTCTATGGGATCATCACACTCCTTGTACTCGCTCTTGCAGGTGGTGCTGGCTTCACGTTCATGCGGAAACCCGATGAGACAAACACAATGTTCGATTCCGCTTCTTCACCTGATGCAGCATCGGAACAATTTGCAGCAAGTGAAGAAAAATCACTTCCATCCATTGAGTCCGTCTCTGAGCAATGGGAAGAGAACGGAGTTCACTGGTCCAAGGATGCTGAGGGCAACTTGTCGTACTTTGACGCAGCTTCACAAGAATGGGTTCCATACCAATCGTGAGTGCTTTTCATGAAGCTTCCCAGCAAAGATGTGGTGAACGCTGCGGGTTCAGATGAATTGTATCTTGGTTTTGTTTGGGGTACCACACGAAAGATTCTATCCGTTATCGTCTTCCTTTGTTTGTTTGGACTGTATACCTTTTCCCATCCATTTGAAACCTTTCAGACACAACTCGTTGGAATCCTCTTTGTTCTTACAGTAATTTTGACCACCGGTAAGACATATCACTTCGATGCTAAGACTGACCTCTTTAGGTATCATCAGACCTTTATGCTGTTGTCCTTGTCTTGGGTAGAAGCGGGACGTGTTTCAGAGATGCGAGCTGCGAAGTTCATAACAAGAGAGGTCGTTGACAGCGAAAGCGGACAAGTAAATACCGTAGAAGAGCTCAAACTTCTGTTCAAGACAGGAGAACCATTTGAATTCGTTTCAATTTTTGGACGGGGACGACTTGAGGTTGTCGCATCAAAAATCAATCGTTTCCTCTTCAACAACCGCGATCATGATGTTGAAAAAATTCTCAATATCAGCAGTAAAAACCCATCTCAGAGCATTGAGGTGTTGGACTCAGGGGATCTTGCATTTGCACCTACTGCTGAGGAATCAACAGAAAGGAATGCGTTTTGGTAAACCTTCCTGCGAGAATACAAAGTAGGGGACAACTCTAAACCATCATGAATTTACAACGGAGTACTGGTAAATATGACGGACGATGAGTTTACTGAATTCGAAGACATGATTTGGCCAAAACCGACCCCTGAGGCAGCATCAGCCAAGGTTTCCGAAGTTCGTGACACGTCTGCAAGGAGCAACCTTTTCCCGGTCATTCTTGTGGTTGGCTTTCTTTTTGTTTCAATCGCATTGGGCGGCCTTTATGCAATTGTAAGCAATACTTCCACTGATCAAAACGATGTTGACAAAGATGGTGTTTCAAATCTCATTGACTCATGTTACGACGGCGAGGAAGGATGGACATCTTCACTGCAAACCGATCATGACGGAGATGGATGCCGTGATTCATCTGAGGATGAAGATGATGATAACGATGGTCTACCAGATGTCAGTGATGATTGTGCAAAAGGTGAACTTGATTGGTTGCGAACGTTTGAATCTGACCGTGATGTTGACGGATGTCAAGATTCTGGCGAGGACCAAGATGATGATAACGATGGAGTCGTTGACCTCCTTGACCTCTATCCTCTTGATCCTACGGAATGGGTTGACTCCGATGGTGATGGAACGGGAGATAATGCAGACCCCTTCCCCAATGACTCCACTGAATGGATTGATAGCGATGGAGATGGATACGGTGATAATTCCGACGTATTCCCCAATAATGTACTGGAATGGGAAGATTTTGACAATGACGGGCTTGGTGACAACAGCGATGATGATGACGATAATGACGGGATTGTTGATGCCCAAGATTTGAATGACTTTCGAGATTCAGCACTTTACATTCGCTTGGAGTCATTCACACTTTTAGATAATGTCGATTTCTTTGATAGCGTTGGTGAAATTTACTTTTGTACAACGGTCAATAACATTTCAATCGGTTGCATGCCATCCTACATGTCATCATATATTGAAGTAGAAACAGGAACAGAAGTAACGCTGAATCAAAACTACAATATTGATTTGGAAGAAAATCTTCGCTATCATTTCATTGAGATTACCGCTCACGATTCCGACCCCTTTTCTGACGACGATATAGACCTCAATCCAGCAGAAGGAATCGAAGCTTTTGAATTTTCATTTGATAGTTTGACCATGATGGAAAACATTACCATGTCAACTGACGGATCAGCTGATGGGGAAAAGGACGATGGAGTGCTCCAACTTTCCATCCAACCCTTTGACTACCTCGTGACGAACATCCGTGAATACTTCTGGGATTTCGAAGGTCAGTATTACAGTCTATCTTGGGCCCTAAACTACAGCACATACGCTAACTATAGAACGATGAATCACGCAATAGATTGGTCAAATGCTAATTCATATTCCGATATTATACCCCAATACGCTGCGTTCTCTACTCCAAATGAACCGGTTATTTCTCAATTAGCGGTTGAGCTACAATCCATGGCTCAACAAAACGGATACAACACGAGTCATGATGTTGCACGTTTCATCCATGCTTTTGTTGGAGACATTCCCTACTTATACGACTTAGACAGCACACAAAATCAAACAGAATATCCAAAATATCCAGTTGAGATGTTATGGGAAGAAGGGGGAGATTGTGAAGATGCCAGCGCTCTCTACATCAGTTTAGTTGAACATCTGGGATACGATGCAGCATTGATGCTTGGTGACAGCAAATCCGATGAAAATGAGGATTGGGGCGGACACGCTTGGGTTGTTATTGCTTTGGAGAATTTTTCAGGAGACGGTTACATGGGTGAAGGTAGCAAATCCGACACAATGTTCTATTTTGTAGAAACCACAGGTCACTATGATGGTTCTTCAGATATTGGGGTCATACCGTGGTATGATCTGCAGAATGAAGTATTCTACGATGTTGAATCGTAATCATCAGGTGAGGACTTCCAACAAACGGTCTTGCTCAACAGCCATTCGTAATTCCATGGCAATCCTTCGCCCGCTCGACATTGGCTTTCTCCATGTTGCGTTTCCATAGGGGTGGCCAACGCTTACATGGACATTGGTACCTCCACCTAAACGAGGCGCTACATCATAAATGTAGTAATTCATATCCTTGTCAATGCATGTCTGAAGGCAGAATGGACCAATAATTCCAGGGTAGTAATGTTCCTTGCTCGCTTCAATGAATTTTTCACCGAGTTCAAACGCCACCTCGAGCAAAGATTCTCGTATTGTGGCGGTATTGTGCCCAACAACTGTCATCTCTGGTATTTGCTGATGGAGCGGCATGGTCATTTGTTGGGGTGCAGGGAGTCGGACATGTCCGTCCAATGAGGATTCAAATCTCCAGTCAACGCCAAGAAGTTCCAACCGTTCTCCCTCTTCTGCAAGCGGACTGTAAAAGAAATTGAGGTTGAACACCGGACCGATTACATATCGTTCAATGCGAGCACCATCAAGGGACTCTTGATCAATCACTCCCTCGGCAAGAAGTGCTGCGGATTTTTCTTGATACTCTTTGAAGGAAGCACAGGTAAAGAATCCACGTTCAAGTTTCTTCTGGGCGTGGTGAAGTTTCACGATGACCAAGCAATCTATTTCTTCGGGTGATGCGATGGCTTCAGGATAAGGGAGTCCAGCTTTTTCCAAAATCCAATAATAATCCTGCTCTTCAGTACGCTCTTCCATACGAAGCATATTTCTTGAACCGAACATGGGCACTTTGAAGTCTTCTTCAATATCAGAGATTTTAGAATAGGAAGTAAACGATCGGTTTGGAATGTAAATCACGTTTCTCTTCCGCATTTCCGCCTGCATTTCTGGCATCATAACGTCGTTGAAGTCCTCAAGGACAATTGCCTTGTCAACCATTCCACGAACAACTCGTCCTGACGAACTTCGGTGGGTCTTGAAGTAGTTCGCATATGTTTTGTGACGTCCTTCTTTGCAGTATGCAACGGTAGGGAAACCCTCTTCGATAGCCCCATCACAAATGTCCAGCGCCGAATGGGATGCAGTCATTCCGATTCTCAACTTGAGTCGGTCATACTCTTCAACAATACCAGCGATTTCTTCGTTCTGAATCATCAAGGTCACCTTGCTAATCTAATTGCTGTAAACGGGGGTCTTTGAGGTGTTCCCCGATTCATTCTTCAATCAAAGCGCTGAAGTTGCATCAATTCTTCGGTTGAAAGCGTTTCTCCAGAGAGAAGTTTCGCCATCAAATCTTGAGTTTCATTGCTTGCAGTTGGGCGTTGGCCTTGTCCTGCACTAGCACCGCGCATGGCGCGCAAGATATCTTGGATGGAATGCAAGCATCGTAAGGATACAATGTAGAGACTGTGTTCCTTATCGGCTTCTTTCTTTGAAGTGCGCAGTCGTCGGTGGGATGCTTCAGCCTTTTCTCGTTGGCGGTCGACCTCTGAATTCCATTCGATCATCAAATCGTGAGCGCTTTGTGCAGCCTCTGCAGCTTCCTTGACTGAATTGTGAGCAGCGTCCTGCTTTGCCATAGCCTCTCGCAGTGATTCGTTGCCTTCGGTTTCACCGCTAGCAGTTTGTGCGTCCTTCAGTTTCCTTCGCTTGGCACTGAGTTCCTTCATCTTCTTGAAGTACTTGACTTCATTCTTACCTTGGTGCTTTCCTTGCTCAAATTCTCGCTCAAGGCGTTCCATTGTTTTTGTCAATGATTGAACGGTGTCAGGGCGGATTGGGCGTCCACGCTTGTCAAGTTGAAGGGGTGTATCTGGTTGTTTTCCACGGATGGTTTCCTTGGCATCACGGACCATCTGGTTAGCGTCTTCTCGCTCCTTTTTCTTTTCACGAACCATTTCGTTCATGTTATCACGGAGTTCACGTTGTTCGCGAACTTGTACTATCAATTCACGAACTTCGTTGTTGAGTTCATTGCGGCTTGAGGTGAATTCCTTGGTTTTCTCGTTCCAATCATCTCGAATTTCGCGGTGGTGCGTGGCTTTTTCGTCAACCATTTTTCGTCGCTCGTTCAGAAGATCTTTGAGTTCTGCCATTGTTCATCTCACCTGGTCGGAGAAGATTCCCATCTTCCCGCATCCACGGGGACCTTGCTCCCCCATTTAACCCTTCACGGACTCCATCACGCAGAAGATGTCCGCACTAGTTCATATTGTGAAGGAGATTGTGACACGATTCAATCGTTTTACGAACCTCACCTAGATTTATCGTTGCCTCACAATTTATGATCATATTAAGCCGATTTCCCCTGCGTAATATTACCGTTCCCTCCTCAAGAACGAAGGTGATTTGCTCTGAGTCTACCGATGCTTCCAACGAAGAAATCCACTTGCTCATTTGATTGTCAATATTCGTAGTATCTTCGCTTGAACGATAGATGACAAACCCGTCCGCTTCGAAGAGTGTGACGCTCTTAACCCCCGAAATCTTGACCAGCGGGGCCATCGTACGTTCAAGCATGTAGAGCCTTCGGGCTTAGGGAAAATAATCCTTTCAGTTATTCACTGTCGTTTGTAGTGGTCCTTGCATCATGTACCCCAGACCCGATTGGTAGTAACCTTCCAGATGTTTTTGAACGGTCATGCCTCGACGCTCATAGAAACGCTGAGCCCGAATATTATTCGCTTTAACTTCCAATTGTACACGACGATAACCTGCATTGAGCGCTGCTTCCACAAACCTGTTCCACGCTAAACTTCCCAATCCCAACCCTTGGTAACTTGAATCAATAACAAAAGCAGCGACCCGTACGATATCGTCCTTGAAAGGTGTGGCCCATAACAAACCAAGAACGGTTGGAGGTCCGTCCTGCGATGAATTTGTAAGGATTAAATTTCCCTTCCAATTTGGAATGGGTAGATGCCGAACAGAAGCCTCCGTATAGCGTTCACCGGTTTCTGTAAAGAACAATGTAAGAATTTGATTACAAGCAGCTGACGTCATGTTTTTCGGCTCAATACCTTGCTGCCAGATGACCTGCTTCAAATCGATCAATTCCTTTGTTGATTGTGTTTGCCCTTACCTCTTTTACCACGCTTGATTTGGTAATTGGAAGATTTGTTATTATCTTTATTTTTCCTGTTATTTCGATGAGACGTTTGTTTGGTATCGTTGACGTTCAGAACACCGCCATGCTGTAACAATGCGCCCAGTTCCTCCATTGATAGAGATTCACCGGAATCAATTTTCTTTTTGACATCACTTGGCTTCGGACCTCGGTGTTTTCGCCTTCGAGATGTGTCGTTTTTACGAGGCTTTTTCTTTCCATTTTTGATACGAATCCAAGACTCGAGGCGGCCTTTTTCCCGACGCAGTCGTTTAGTTTCTTTCTTGTTGGTCCGTAGAGAACGCTTCATTTTCTTCTCCGCTTTATTGAGATGTTTGATATTACCATGAAGGGGCTTCTTAATGAGGTGAATTTCCCGATTCAATCGGTCAACTTCTTTACCGATCGGATGCATGTTTTGAAGTTCTAAAAAGAGAGATGCCAGTTCTTGTTCACGTTCCAAAGAAGGGATGTTCATCACATCCAATTGCTCTGTGATGCGTTCGAATGTTTGGCGAAGTGTTTCCGATATCTTTGGAGACGAAATGACAATATTATCTACGAGTTTGTCGCGTTGGGAAGTTAGTTCGTCCAGCTGAGATTTTGAATCACTGATTTCTTCAGAGCGCTCGTCTTCAGGTCCGATTGAACCTTGAGGGGGAGTGTCCCGCTTTCCTAAGGCAAACTGAATCGCTTGACCGATTGATTTACGTTGAGCGCTTAGGGTTCTCCCTTCATCTTCAGCCCGAGCAAGCTGGTCCAATACCTCTTGATGCAAGGCATTGACTTCATTCATTGATAGTGACCGTAAATCTTCGAATAAATCAAACTCTTCAATGATGTTGTGGTTCTCCTTTTTAGAGAGTTCGGACCAAGAATTACCGTTCATTAAACCGACCCAAGCCTTGAGGAATTCTTCACGAATTGTAAGATAACCAGATGGCCTCAATACGCGTCCTAAATCGTGGTTGAGGGAAAATGGGTCCTCAATGGGCATGCTATGCAATCCAAGTCTTCGGTCCAAGGAGTCGGGGACCAGGTCAAATGCTTCTGGCTCTGCTTGAGTCCAATTCTTATCTTTACGAGATAGTGCACCGCCGTTTCTAATTGAAAGTACATCTTCTTGGAACGGCCAATGAAATACAAATCGGTGGA
>CAXAHZ010000005.1:0-18426 GCA_963968875.1 uncultured euryarchaeote | reverse complement strand
GATATCAATGAAGGCCGTTTGGTAGCAAGTGCGCAGGCATTTGTTGAACCCGGTTACTACATACCCATCTTAGGCGACATGCGCCTTGACGGTCGCGCGGTTCTCCTCGACGCTCAGTTTACGGGCATCGTACCAACGGCCTCTTCAATCGGAATCAATGGCTTAGTGACAGATTTGTCACTGGTTGGCTCGTTGACCGGTGAATTTGTTGAGACACGTCACATTATGGTGGTAGAACCCATCAGTTCTGCAGTGGCCAGTGGTTTAGCCATCTTGTTTGGGTGAGTTCCATGAGTCAACCAAGTGCTGAAGACCTCCGAAGCGACCGAGAAACCCTAGAGGGAGAAGATCTCGAAGCCTGGGAGGCGGCACAAGATGCAGCAAAACTCCTCCAAAGCCTTGGAAAGGAAATCACTCCCGCCCGTGTCGGAATGGCAGGGGCAGTTGTGTTTTTGGTCATCATGCTCATGTTTAGCGGATGGTATTGGGTATTGCCCCGAGATTCAGTTTCTCTTGAAACACACTACATGCAGAGAGGTGGACATTTGGTCATGTCCGAAATTCATAACGATGGGAGTAGGGACATTACCGATGTGAGCATACGTGTAGAATTTCAAGCCTCAGACGGTGAATATTTGGACCATATGGAAATTTCCATAAGCAAAATTTCTGCACATTCATCCGTAGCCGGAGACGAACTTGAAATGATGGTCATTGGCCATACTGTATGGGATGATTATCAACTTGTGATCTCCTTAACTTATACCGACTACTCCGGTCAATCTCGGGAAGTTAGAGAATTGAGCCATCCTGTTGGTGATTGGTCCCAGGAAATTTTCATGGATAAAGCGCCTCGCCATTATTGGCCGTTGAACTGATGAACTGTTCGCCCAACCAAAGCGAAGCGATAAAGTGCAGAAGAGGGAGGGAAGAGCATGACAGGGGGAAAGAACCGTCAACTGGTTGTTATCTTTCTTATGCTTCTCTTAGGGGCTTCAACAAGCCCCATGTTTAGCATTGAACCATCAAAGAGCACTGGGGAAAATCTCGAGAGCGAATGGGTCCGATTTAACATCAAAGAAAACACCTACCATGACGCCGTAGGAATCTTAGATGAATCCCTTGAAACCGAACATCGTGGCACATTTGCAGTTGGCCCATTTGCTACTTTTGACACGACCGGTATTCAGCTCCAACGCCCGGTGCCAAGTCAATGGATGGAGCCCCGTGAAGACCTGCTGATGCTGCTTATTTCCAACGAAGTTCGTTTAACGGAGGCCCGTAGCGAACTTTCATTAATAGACGGATTGGAAGTTAGAGAATTTGTCTCACCCTCTGGTTTGATTGTTCAGGGTACGCCTACCGCACTTCGGATCGCTCAACAAACTCATGGTGTCGCCTTGAGCCATGACATCCCCTTGGGGATGCTGGTTGATTCAACCTTGATGGATGTCCTTTTATTGGAAGGCGGTGAAGATGCAATCTCCTCAATGTTGCTTCGTTTGGAGGGTTGGCGAAACGAAGAAGGTCCTATTGAACAGGTTTTCATGAAAGACAATGGAAACGGTATCCTCAATCAACACCTAAGCGAAGTAGTCAATGCGGGTCTCGAAGAGCCACGCTCGTGGGATGAAGGTCGCTACGAAGGATTCGTGAAAGAAGGCAATCTGTACGCGCTCATGCAACAACCCTCGGTGATGTTTCTTCGACCGGATCCAGCCTTTGCAGCATTCAACGACAACTCGCGAGGGCACATGGAAACAAACACAATAAGGACGTATTTCACAACTGATTTGGACGGTTCTGGACAAATTGCAGCCGTTGCCGATTCAGGTTTGGACGACGACCACGGTGATTTCGGCTCCCGCGTGGTAGGAAATTATGACGTGATTGGAGATGGCTCAACTGCCGACAAGCACTCAGGTCACGGTACACATGTTGCATGCACGGTTCTTGGCGATGGTACTCGGGGTGGATACTCTGGAGTTGCAAAGTCCACGGACTTGTACTTTCAAGCAATGGAAAACGATAACACCGGTAATTTCCAATCTCCCTCGCTCAACAACTTACTGAATACGGCCTACAATGCGGATGCAAGAACCCACACCAACTCATGGGGGTCCAGTGCTGCAAGCCAACAAGGAAAGTACAACTCGGAAACTGAAGATGTCGATGACCGAGCCAATTACTATGACCGCTATTCCAACGGGCGAGAAGGGTTGACCATTTTGTTTGCTGCCGGAAACGACGGCCCAGATTCTGGGACAGTATCGCCACCAGCTACCGCAAAGAATGTCGTATCGGTTGGCAACCACCAAAACCGGTACAACGGTGCACCCGACACGGTCATGCAGGGTTCATCTCGCGGACCGACCGATGACGGGCGTATCAAGCCGGATTTAATCGCCCCAGGGGGTTATGTCCGTTCATGTCGCGCCCAAGAAGCAACCGACACCGGTGGCTCTTCATGGTCCAGCAACTATTATCTTGAATACACGGGAACCTCCATGGCCACTCCCAATGCGGCTGGAATGTCCGTGATGATCCGTGAATATCTCGAGGAAATCGCTCAACGACCGTCCCCCCAAGGCGCACTGGTGAAGGCTCTTCTTGTTCTTGGAGCAGAAGATGTTGGGAGCAGAAATATTCCTAATCAAGACGAGGGTTGGGGTCGTATCAATTTACGCAATACTCTTGCACCATCCACCGGGCAGGGTATCTGGGTTGACGACCGGTCCGGGATGTCAGGAACGGGCAACAGCAAGACCTATTCATTCAATGTATCACAGGCTTCGGGTCTCTTCAAAGCCGTCCTGACTTGGTCAGACCAGCGTGGGTCGCGGTTTTCCAGTTCTCAGCTTGTTAACGACCTTGATTTGATCGTAACCTCGCCGGACGGAACCACTTACTTAGGCAATGATTTCGCAAGTGGGCGCTCTGCAACAGGTGGAGCCCGAGATTCGGTGAATAATCTCGAAGTCATTTTGATCGATTCAGCCGCTTCCGGAACATGGACCGTCAAGGTTCAGGACGCCCAACACAGTGGCTCTGGATTCCAGCCCTACGCAATCGCTGTTTTGGGACACGGCGTAAACGATTTACGGCCGGATCCCATGGTTTTGGAAGACGAATTTGAGATGAATGTTGGTATACCTCAAGTTGGAGACCCCGTTCAATTAACGACATCAGTTTTTAATTTCGGCAATGTCATGGCAGAAAACCTTCCTGTGGTGTTTGAAGTCGATGGAACTGTGGTAAGCAGCAAAACCATTGAATTAGGTTCGGGTTCAACCAAGAAGATGTTTTGGTCATGGACTCCTCAATCATCTGGGACAAGTGTACTTTCGTTTATTATAGACCCCAACGATACCGTTCAAGAAATACGAGAAAACAACAACCGGCATGACATCGTAGTCAACATAACGGCTCCGGGTGTGAAACTCGAAACACCAAACCCAGATGTCATCCTAAATGCCTCGGATACAACCACCGCTTCGTGGAACATTACCCTGACAAATACTGCGCTCATTTCCACCAATGCCTCGATGCAGACGGGTCAAATAGTCAATACGCTTACTGGAGAAGTCATGCCGTGGTACATCGGTAGTACGAATTCAAATTTCTCCCTTGGAGGACAGGAATCCCAGTACATCACGGTCACGCTGGTACACCCTGCTCCTCCGTCCCCAGGTATTTATCAGATTGATTTGCTCGGGTTTGATGTTGATAATGGAGTGAATTATCCCCTCGAGTTGACCTTTGAAGTTCCTTTATTGGCAGAGGCTTCCCTTGAGTTTGATTATTCAGTCGTCCCCGTTCATCCATCGGAGCCCACGAATTTGTCCGTCCGCTTTTTCAACAACGGTAATGCTCCAATCGGCTACGATCTATTCATCGACCCTCCTACGGGTTGGGATGCAGGCTTCTCAAACCTGGGCAGTGAAGGAGGGGCTTCATCTGGGTCGACTGGACTCGTCGATGATGAAACATATCGCAGCGTTGAAATTGTCATCACCCCGCCTAATGTTCTTACAGCGGCTGGCGCTGAACGAATCATAGAATTAATTGCTATCAGTCAAACGGAAGGCCAAAAATCAGTGACCTTTGAAATTCCCATCAAAGTTGAAACGGTTCGGGATGTGTATGTTAATTTGGAATCCTCGTATTCCACGTTGCGCCCGAATTCAACAGTCTCTCTGTTGTATTCGATTGAACATAACGGAAACATTGATCTCGATCTCACTCCATCTTTTGTGCTTCCTGCAGGATGGGCCATCACCTCTGAAATTGAGCAAATTGATTTGCCATGGGCGAGCAGCATCAGTGTTTTGTACACGCTTCAAGGCAATGGTGGCGGGAAGTCGGGTTCGATTCAATTGATTCTCGATGCTCCAAATGACCGATTTACTTGGGAGGGTGAATTAAATGTGGAGGTATTGGCAAACCCATCTTTGACCTTCGCATCTCTCGAACTCGAGGACGGTACGACGTATTCCAGCCCTGAAGGTGAAGGCTCGCATCCAACGGGTTCTGCGATGAAATTCACATGGCTGCTCACCAATACAGCCGATGTAACATGGACGCCCAGTGTTAGTTTGCAAACCGACGACGGATTGTTTGGAGACTGTTCAATTTCAAGCGCGGTGGGCACCAATCAATTTGTCCCTGTATCATGCAGCGTCTTGATTGCAAACGGAGCTCTACCGTTGGCCGAACCATCGTTCACGCTCACTCTTGATGGAGGGGGCGTTGCATTAAGCCAGACAGTGGGTTTACTCGTTGCTGAAAACGAAGTAGCAAGTTGGGAAGTTGACAATGTCCCAACTTTCACAACAGGCAACAGTGGCCAGGTGATCGTCGAAATTACCAACACTGGAAACACGCGTTTTCAACGCCAAGTCACCGTGGATGCGGGAAGTGAGTGGAGCGCTTCCGTTGATGGGACAGACCTCGTTGACCTTGAAGTAGGTCAATCCACATTGGTTCGTCTTGATCTAAGAGCAGACCTCCCAGGGGAGACAACAGTCACTCTGAGTTTGGTGGGCAGTGACGATTTATCACGTAACTTTTCTTTTTCTGCAACATCTCAAGGTGAGCCCGTAGGTAGTTCGCTTACATCGGGCTTGGATACAACCTCAGTCGTCATCGGATTGTTGGTTCTACTCGCGGTTCTAGGGGGTCTTGGGGCGGTCATTCTAAGACGCCCAAGCCAAGGTCAAAGCGGTGCTATAACGCCGATGAATAAGCAAATGGTTTTCAATCCAGTTCAAGGGAAAACGAGTCCACCGGCATCAAACTCGGAAGTTTCAGCGACCTCTGCTCCGATATGTTGGGCGTGCCGTCAACCCATTCTTGGTCCGGCAGTTGGTTGCCCAACCTGCGGGGCGCGTTATCACAACGATGGAAGTTCTAACTGCAATGCCGAACAACTTGAGGCCTGTGTAAACTGTTCTGGTAGTTCGGAACATTTTGTGCAAGCATGAGGCTTTTTACTCGGCCCTTTTGAGACAAAAAGAGCATAGGGTTTTGATAGGATGACTCCGAGCCGAAGGTATGGTCCCTCGTGACGGCGCGGCTGCTTCCCATCAAAGGAAGGCCCTGTTCCTTGTCATTTTGATGTCGCTTGCCGTGCTTCCTCTGATTGCTCCGACGGCTACTGCGGACGGGGCTAGGGACGCGTCCATCACGGTAACACCAATCCCGGCTGCGTTGGAAGTCAATCCCGGGGAAGCAGGTGAATACACGATTCGTGTTCGAAACACTGGCTCAAATCCAGTCACTGTACAACTTAGCACCTCACAGGAAGCCACTCAAGATTGCAATGGATATTCTTCAGCCGTCACTCAGATACCTGGGGCAATAGAATCGGGTGCATATGAAGAGGCGACCATGAACGTCACCTTAACCCAAGCCGCCGAGGGCAGTTGCGACACGACCGTAACGGTCAACGCAAACGAACAGGCCACTCCGCCGGATGTGGCAGGTGCTCCTGCTCAAGAAACTGCTACGGTAACTACAACAGCAGGTGACGGTTCAGGAAGTGCGGTCTTCGGCGTTGATCTTACTGTAAACAGTGGAGATAAAGAGCAAGATTGGAACGGTGAAAACGAACTTGATTTCCGTGTTGAAGTGGAAAACACTGGGCAAACCAATGAAACCGTTGCTCTAACGGTTGAAGAAGGCGATGGCCCCGGTTGTGGTAGCACATCTGACTTCACCGTATCCTTGAGCGATACATCGGTAAACGTTGACCAAGATGAATCCGAAACCGTCACCGTAACCGTTGAGGTTCCAGATGGCCAATCTGCTGATGACTACTGTTGGGATATTACTGGAACGGTAACGAATGACCCTTCCCAGGAGGCTAAAGATACGGATGACTTCAAACTCATTGTGCCAGAACTGAAAACCTGTTCGGTCTCACTTAGCAAATCATCGCTATCGGTTAACCCCGGTTCAGAAGGCTCCGTTTCGGCTACATTTACCAACACAGGTAACGTGCAGTGGACCGTGAACATTGCATCCACTGGCAGTAAAGCTGGGTGGGTTGATGTTGATGGAGCCTCCTCGCGTTTACTGTCGCACAGCGAAAGTGGGGGTGGATCGGTTACGGTAGACCTTTCGATATCGCCCGACGATTCGATTGATGCTGGTTCAGAAGCAGTTGTTACCATTCTTGGAAAGGACGGAGGTAGTGTTATTCAGGAATGCCAAAAGCAACTTATTATCACCGTTGGACAGTCGTATGGAGCGAGCATTTCTCTCGCTACAACACTGCTTGGAAACGTTGAGCCAGGGAGCAATAAGTCAACCGTTGTGACGGTTGCCAATCAAGGAAACGGCCAGGACAACCTTCGTATTTCCTCAACCAGTGCTCCATCTGGATGGGCCGTGCAACTTGAACAATCAACGGTTTTGATTGGATCGCGCCACGGAAACGAAGATTCTGTATCTGTAGACGTAACCGTTCGTGTCCCTCAAGATGCTCTTGCTACCGAAGACATCGAACTCACGCTAAGTGTACTGCCTTCCGGAGGAGGGACCGCCTACGACAGCGTTGTCTTGCGAGTGACTGTAGCCGCCACTCATTCGTTTGAAATTACAACTCCAGCGACCGACCAAACGGGACGTTCACAGACAGATGTGAGTTTCCCGATTCAGATTTACAACTCAGGAAACGTACGTGATACAATGGCTCTATCGGTTGTTGACCAATCCGAAAGTCCTGCTTGGGACACGGTGTTTGAAGATGAAAACGGCATGAGGTTCTCTGAAATAGACATTAATCCTCGTTCGGGAACAACCGTTTACCTTGTGGTAAGTATTCCCCAAGGAGAGGAATTGGACAACACTCGCTTGACCGTACGTGTAAGAAATAAGGATGACTCAAACAGTCAAGATGCGGACAACGATGGTATTCCTGACAATCAACTGGAGGCTGAATTCCTTGCAATACTTTCAGACAGAAATTTCGCTATGGACGTCCGTCTTGTTGATACTAACACCGCAACTACCGGGTCCAGTGTTTTACCTCCTAATGGAGAAGTAACCTTTGGGCTATGGGTTCGCAACATGGGCGATGGTCGCGACGACGCAGTCTTCGCTATGTCGGGACTTGAAGGAGTGGCAACCCGCTCCCTTACTCTCAACAATGCGCCAGTGACTGGCGAGGTTAACATCCCTCTCGGATACGGTATCTGGGATATTGAGAATCAAACTTATGTTCTTGAGAACGGCCAACCTGTGCTCGGCCCAACCATCAGCAGTATTGACAATGAACGGCTGAATCGAGGGCTCATGATTACGACCGAGACGCGTCCTTACGAGATTTACTTTGAACTCACCATACGCGTCAACGCAGGCGCTGAAACAGGCCAAGGGGGTCTCTTGGAACTGGTAGTAACCAGCGTTTCCAATGCTGCTAACCGCTCGGGTTCAGTCGCCCTTACGCTTGATGTAACTGTCATACAAGATCTTGAGTTTGTAGAATCAGGGGCGCGGCAAGAATTGGACCTTACTTATGGGGGTCAAGCACTCAAGCACGAAATTTCGATTGTTAACACGGGTAACGTACGCAGCGAAATTCGGATCTTCACGTCAGAAGATCTTCGTGGATGGTCCGTTGTGATTAGCAGTGAAGATGGAGACTGTGTCACAGAAAACAATGAGCTGATTTGCATGGTCGATGAAGACGAGCGTCTGTACGTCAACGCTACCATCCGTGCGCCGTACGGTGCTGAACTTTCTGACACCTACAAATTCACACTCTCTGCAGAGCCAACCGATACCGGAGTTCTTGATAGACAAAATCTAGAATTCGTGGTTCAGGGCGAACCCGACCAGGGAGTTCTCGACCTCGCCGCCAACTCGACGCTCCAAGCCATTGGTGCGACCGTTATTGTTGCTCTTTTACTGCTCTTCATCATCAGAAAGGATTGAATAAAGGCCGCTGAAAGCCATTTCAACAAATTCTAAACCCTTCTCCCGACCGGGGAAAAACCACGGATACAGCCCTTTTTTCTCCATGGCCTTTGACAACGCTTATTGAGGGGGCTCAATTCGGAAAGAATAGAGAGCGTATGCGTTCTCTGTAGGTGTCAACATGTCAGGTATTGAATCTGTGCCCAGTGAATACCTTTCCATAGGATTCCTGACGATTCTGGGTATCATTATGCCACTGACCAATTTCCTCATCACGTGGGTGGTTCGCCCCAAGGTCGATCCAGCTCGCCCACACATCACTCGCTCTTACCTCCTGGAAGGGTATGAAAGAGACCACAGCCTCTATCCCCGGCGCCTCACAACCTTTGAATGTGGAAGTGAACCCGTTGGTGATGCAATGATTCAATTCCATTTCCAATACTACTGGTATGCCATCATTTTCCTCGTCTTTGACGTTGCCTTCATGTTCCTTGTATTGGGTGGCATGGTTGCATCCGATGCGACTGCGGCCGATGTCACGGACCGCACCACAGCGGTGGCAGATGCCACAAGTTCCCTTGTCACGCTGGGCATTTTCTTCGCAACAATGGCTCTCGGAGTCTGGTATGTCTTCCGTAAGCGAGGTCGCATTTACATTTGAGGTGAATAAATGGCAGGTCAAGACGAAAATTATGCAGCATTCAACAGCCGAGCGCTCGTTGAAATGGTCGGGGACGTTACCGACGAGGCGCTTAAAGCAACAAAAATCAAACAATTCCTAAGCGTTCTTGCAGGGCGATATTTCAATTGGGCTGGAAGGAAATCACTTTTCACCCTCCACCTGGGTATCAAATGCTGCGCTATTGAAATGGCTGCAGCAGCAACACCTCGCTTTGATGGAGATCGGTTTGGAGTTCTGTTCCGTTCATCTCCTCGCCAATCCGATGTCCTTCTTGTCAACGGCCCCATCACAAAGAAATTCGCTGACAAGGTTGTACGTCTTTGGGAGCAAATGCCTGAGCCAAAGTATTGCATCGCCATGGGCGAGTGTGCTATTTCAGGAGGGCCCTACTTCCAATCTTACAACATCCTTGAGGGTGTTGACACCGTCATCCCAGTGGATGTTTACATCCCCGGATGCCCACCAAGGCCTGAAGCATTGATCGATGGATTCGGACTGCTTCGTGAGAAAATCATTCGTATTGGAGCGGCACCAAGCAGTGGGCGAAAGGGCGAGAAGCCAATCATTGTTGGAGAGGACTGAACATGGGAATGCGCGTCAGTAACGAACAGAGTGATACAGCTGCAGAAGCATGTGTTGCAACCCTTACGAAGCGCTTTGGAAGTTCAGATGTTACTTCATCCGTGGAACACCATTCCAACTCATTCAAGATGGCATTTGTACGTGTCCACTGCCCCCCACAGCATTGGCCGGCAGTTGCGAAGTCTCTTCGTTTTGACCACGGTGCTAACTATTGTTCAATGGTTACCGGAACGCATTTCCCCGACGGCGGCGATGACTGCGGATGGGAAGTGGTTTACCACCTCATGCGCCAACCGGTCGTTGACCAGAAACCCTTCACCAACACCGTTCACATCGCTTCCAAACTTACAGGAGTTGACATTCCTCTTGAGTTTGAAATCATTGTGACGCTTCCGCAGGGTGAAGAACCCTCTGTTCCAAGCGTGCAGGATGTTTGGGTTGGTGCTGACTGGAACGAGAAGGAAACTTGGGATTTGGTTGGCATTCAATTTGAAGGCCATGAAAACATGTTCCGTGTCTTAAATCCTCACGACAGCCCCGAAGGATTCCACCCTCTCCAAAAGCAACACAAGTTGCGATACCATGATTTCAATGAAATGTACGACGACGCCCAAGGCTTTGGTCGTAAGCCAACCGACGAGGGTCGGGTTAAGTGAGGTGATATCATGGCACAAATGTGGATTACAATGGGGCCTCAACACCCGATGACGCATGGACTTTGGACGCTTCGTGTCAAGGTGGATGGCGAAACCGTGGTCGATACTGAGGCAGAACTTGGCTACATTCATCGAGGAGTCGAAAAGATTGCGGAATCTCGCGACTTCACACAAATCACTCCTTATTGCGACCGCCTCTGCTATGTGAGCGCCATGACATGGGCGAATTCCTACATTTATGCGGCAGAGGATCTCCTTGAGGTAGAAGTCCCTGAACGAGCAGAATTCATTCGTTTAATTTCGGCTGAATGCCAACGCCTTGCATCCCATTTGATGTGGCTCGGTGCTTACGGTCCCGACATTGGAAGCCTTACACTGATGACCTGGTGCATGCGGGACAGAGAGATGTTCCTTGATTTGCTCCAAGAATTGGGCGGGTCCAGAATGCATTACAATTATCCTCGTATAGGCGGGGTCAAGCGTGACATTCCAGTTGGTTTTGCGGACCGGTTGGTGGCAAAGGTCAAGCTGTTCGAAAAGCGTATTGAAGAATACGAAATGATGCTTGACGAATCCACCATTTGGCTCGTACGTTTGCAGGGCGTAGGTTATGCAAATGCAGAAGACATGGTCAACGCAGGCGTCTCAGGTCCGAACATTCGTGCTGCAGGCGTCAATTACGATGCACGCTGGGCGCACCCATACTCGGTTTACGACCAGGTAGATTGGGAGCCAGCAGTTGAAAAACCAACCTCGGTAAAGGGTGCAGACTGCTACGACCGATATCGTGTCCGTATGGAGGAGATGCGACAATCATGCCGAATGATTCTCGATGCGATTGAGAAGATTCCGGGAGGAAAGAATACCAACTACTCCAATGGCGATGAGATGATTCTGGCCAAGGCCCCAACACGAGCGCCAGAAGGCGCCACTGGATTTTCAAATTACGAATGCACACGTGGGGCCTCAAAGTTCTACATCAAGGGCGGAGGAGATAGCAGAGGAAAGAATCCCTATCGTTTGTCAATTCGTTCCCCGATGTTCATTACCATTCCTTATGTCGCAAAGACCATGATTGGTTACAAGATTGCAGACATCCCCGCCATCATGGGGAGCTTTGACCCGTGTATTGGAGAAACTGACCGTTGAGGTGATACGATGGATGACAGGTACGATTTAGTAGGGTTCTTCTTGGATAAGGAAGGGCTGTTTCGCTCCAATCTCATCAGCCTCCTAGAAGGTACACCGGTTGAAGAGAGCGCAGGAAGCATATCCTTCGCAGCAGGAACTTTCGCAGCGGTCAACATTGTATTTCTCATGCTGTTCTTTTCACAATTTGCCATTCTATGGATTGAACGAAAAGCCGTTGCTCGTATGCAAGACCGATACGGCGCAACAACTGCACTTCGCTCCCTTTGGGTAGGTGAAAACGGTGTCACTGCCGGCGAATGGTGGAACATGTTGCCGTTCGGTGCAGGAAAGCCAGTGGGTGCCATCAACAAATGGCTCAACAAAAACTTTGGAAACCGAGACGAAAAGTTCGCTACCGTTGACCGAGTTAACAACCGCTCATGGATGGGCAAGAGCATTGTCCCTGGTTTTTTCCAAAACGTTGCAGATGGAATGAAATTCCTCGTCAAGGAACACATGGTGCCCCAGCGTGCCGACAAATTGATTTTTGAGGTCTCGCCATTCCTCATTGTTTCCTCTACCCTTCTCATTCTCGGGATGATTCCCCTCTCAAGTGGAATCTATGCTACCAACCCCGATCTATCCATTCTCTACGCAATTGCTATCTTTGGAATTGCACCAATCGGTGTCTTCTTTGCAGGATGGTCTTCCAACAACAAGTACACTTTGATCGGCGGGATACGCTCAGCCGCACAACTTACTGCCTACGAAATACCACTTCTTCTCACGTTGTTATCGGTCGCCATTCTTTCTGGAACCTTCAACATCATAGAAAGCATCCACTTCCAACATTCAGCCGGCGCATGGAACATCTTCCTCATGCCTCTAGGGGCTGCACTCTTCCTCATCACTATGATCGCAGAAGTAGAACGTGTTCCGTTTGACATGCCAGAGGCAGAAGCCGAACTTGTTGAAGGTTGGTGGACTGAATACGGCGGCATGCGCTTTGGTATGCTATTCATGGCCGAGTACATTCGCACTTACGCTGCTTGTTTCCTCTTTACACACTTTTTCTTGGGCGGATGGCACTTGCCCTTCCAAGGGACGATCGGTTCGATTGAGTTCCTCGGCCTAGGTGGACTTTACCTGCTGATTCCTGGGGCAGTGATGACGCTCATCAAATCGTGGTTGGTCTTCCTCATCGTCTTCGTTTGGGCACGATTCTCTCTCGCAAGGATCCGAACCGACCAAATTCTAGAATTTGGATGGCGAATGCTCTTGCCTCTCGCAGTGATTCAAGTCGTCCTTTCCTTGGTTTACCGATTGTATTTGTTCAACCCCGAAGACATGTCTGCTCAAAACGATGTTGCAGGCGGAATGGCTTGGGATGCCTTTGGCCTCCCATACTTCGTACCAATCGCAACCACATTATTCTGGCTCGGAATCTTCTGGGTCTATCTCAATGATGAAGACAAATCTGTGGCACAGGAACGTATGTTCCATGTACAAACAGTAGAGCCTGCGGGAACAGTTGTCCCGGGGCAGGAGTGAGGTGAAACCATGCCAATGCATCCACACGCACAACCGAATTTTAGAAACCTATTTTGGTACCCGTTTAAGATTACGCTGATAACAGCCCTGCGAACCTTCCCGTTCATCGGTAAGCGGTTCGGAAAGAAATTGGGCGATTATCACAACACTTCTCACCCAGAGTTCTTGGATGATGGGAGCAGGGTTCGAGCCGCATCTTCTGTTGCGATGAACGATATCTCGCGTCAAGAATTCGCTCCAGACCGAGTGACATCGGACCTCAAGCCGACCCTTTGGAAGCCACAGACGGTACAATATCCGTACGAGCGCCTTGAGGACATGGAGCCTTGGCTCTTCGTTCCTGGGAACTACAACGGTCGAATAGGCGTTATTTGGGAGACTTGTACGGCGTGTAAAATGTGTGTCAACATCTGCCCGAACGACTGCCTTCACATGACAACAGAGTTGCGCGTCGACGTCTTGGACGGTGCAGACGGCGAAGATGCAGGCTTGGGCATGGAACTTGAAGTCGGCAAGTATGCAGCCGTTGAAAAGCCTGAAGTCAAGGCAGATTTGGATGATTTTAACCTCGTTACCGCTCACGCTGATGCTCCAGATGAGTGGAGATTCGGAGAAGTTCTCGACCTGTCTGGAGACACAGCGACCGTTCGATGGAACGATTCCGGTGAAGAAGCCATTGTATCCCAACAAGAACTTCGCCCTGCGGACGATCAGATTGTTTCAGGTCGTATTGACCTTGGACGATGCATGTTCTGCGGGCTGTGCATGGAATCATGTGGATTTACTTCCTTCTTTATGACCAATGAATACGATGGGATGTCTGGTTTTACTCGTCAAGACCTATGGTTTGATGCTTCACGAACTCGGGTATTGCCCGGAGTTCACCAAGAAGCCGTTGATGCTGAACTTGCCAAGCGCGCTTCCAAAGAACGCACCAAGCGAGCTAAGAAAGCGGCCAAGGAAGCAGCCAAGGGGGACGCTTGAGATGGACGTAGCGAGTGCAGCTGAAACCGGTGTATTCTTTTTGTTTGCAGCAATAACGCTCGGCGGTGCGCTGGGGCTTATTTTTGCACAACGAGTTGCCCATTCAATGCTCTCGCTCATCTTCTGTTTCATGGCCGTATCGGGGATTTTTATTCTTCTTGGCGCTGAATTTCTTGCCGCCATTCAAATTCTTGTCTATCTAGCGAGTGTAGGTTTGGTGGTTCTTTTCGGTATCATGCTCACACGTCGTCAAATTCTTGAGGAGGACTTTGAATGAAATTCCTCTCTTTGTTTACCCGTTTGGGACTCGTTGCTCTTGGATTTATTCTGGTTGCCATCGTCAATGACGATGAGGTTTGGGAGAAGGAAACATCAACTGCACCTACAACAAGCGACCTCGCAAGTTCAATGCTCAACGAGTGGGGATTGGCCCTTGCCGTTCTAGGGTTGCTCATGGCCATGGCCATGATGGGCGCTGCATACCTCGTTCGGGACGAAAGGATGGAAAATTTACTGTGGGAATTCGGAGGTGAAGAAGAATGATTGATCCAGCATGGGTCTCAGGTCTTTCGGCACTGTTGTTCGTCATTGGACTTGCAGGGGCTTTTACTCGTAAAAACGCCATCATCGTTCTTATGTGCATTGAGTTGATGTTGAACGCTGCCAACATGCAATTTGCAGCAGCAGCCATCCATCACGGTGACGCTACCGGCTGGGTATACACCATCTTTGCAATCGCTATTGCGGCCAGTGAAGTCGCAGTTGGACTCGCTATCTTCTTGGCCATGTACGGGCAACACGAATCGATTACGCTGGACGATGTAAACGTCCTGAAGAACTGAGGTGATATGATGGCTAGCACAAGCACTTCTGAAGTAATTATTCACAGCAATGCGGTTGAATACGCACCGCTTATCCTTATTCTGCCCATGTTGGCATTCCCAGTAATTTTATTCCTTGGGAAAATCTTCAACGGCAATCCATTTTGGAAGGACAACGTCAAGGAAGGTGGTTTGATTGCTTTCGTCGTCATGGCAACCAGCCTGTTGCTCTCATTATGGCTGATCAAGGATTTTATCGGTAGTTTCTCCGGAATGGATGAATTCACCGATTGGACGTGGTTTACCTCAAGCATGTGGAATTCTGGCAACTCAACCGAAACGGTGGTCTTTGGATTCGGCGTACACATCGACCACATCACCGTAGTCCTCCTTTTCGTCGCATCATTCCTGTGTCTTCTCATCAACAGTTTCGCTATTGGTTACATGAATACGGACCCCATTAATGACAACCGAAACCATCGCTTCTATGCCGAGTTCGTTCTCTTCTGCTCCGGTATGCTCGGTATGGTCTTGGCGGATTCGTTCCTCTGGCTGTTTATTTTCTGGGAATTGATGGGTCTCTGTTCTTATCTCCTCATCGGATTTTACTACGAACGTCCAAGTGCAGCGTATGCTGCTAAGAAGGCGTTTCTGACCACCCGTGTTGGTGACGTGTTCCTGATGGTCGGCTTGGCCATGCTTTGGACGCTCTTTGACGGGCACCTCGATTACGCCTATGTGTTCAACGATGACAACATAGCAAAGGTAGACCCCGCAAGTTTGGCATGGGCACTTGGACTGATGTTCATCGGCGCAGTCGGTAAGTCTGCCCAATTCCCACTTCACGTTTGGTTACCCGATGCTATGGAAGGTCCAACTCCAGTCTCCGCACTCATCCACGCAGCGACCATGGTCAACGCTGGATTGTACCTCGTTGCTCGCATGTTCCCGTTCTTTGGTTCAGAGCACATGTACGGTGAATTGGACGACCTGGCCTTCATCATCGCTGCAATCGGTGGAACAACGGCCGTCATGGCAGCAGCGATTGCTTTTGTCCAGACCGATCTCAAGAAGGTCCTCGCCTACTCGACCATGTCACAGTTGGCATACATCTTCACGGGACTTGGCGCTGCCCTTTATCTCGCCAATACGCTCCACTGGCACGGGGCAGGTCACGAAGTTGAACACGGCATCGTTGTAGTGGCCTTTGGCGCTGCGCTCTTCCACTTGTTCAATCACGCCATGGCCAAAGGAATGCTGTTCATGGCAAGCGGCGCAGTGATTCATGAGGTACACCACGCACACCATCATTTGCATCACGACGATCATCACCATGATCCAAGTCCGAAAGAATTGGTCATGCTCGCCAATTATCTGAAAGAAAAAGAGCAGACTGCTTTTGATTTTTTCAAATCCATCGACCTCGATGGCTCAGGCGAAATTGATACCTATGAATTCAAAGAAGCTCTCAAAGTTGCTGAGATTGGAGACCTTCCACCTTGGGAAATGGAACCTCTGATGAAGGCGATTGATATTGACGGAAACGGAAAAATCAACGTTCCAGAACTTGACCTCACTCTAAACCGACTTCTGCTTGAAGAACTCCACGGTGATGACGACCACCACGATGACCATCACGAAGAATTTGATGCACAATCCATGGAAAACATGGGCGGTTTAGCCTCCAAGATGCCAATTACTGCGACTGCAATGCTTGTTGGTTCGCTCTCCATCATGGGTTTCCCCCTCATAGGTGGATTCTGGTCCAAAGAAGGAATCATCGCCAACACTTGGCGTGTTGCTCTTGATGACCCCCGATTTATGTACCCTGCACTTTGTGTGCTTATCGGCGCCGGGATGACTGGATTTTACATGTCAAGAATGTGGCTCAAGACCTTTGCTGGGGCTCCAAAGGGAGAAGTCGCTGCTCACGTTGGTCCAACCAACACGTGGATCAAAACGCCTTTGTTCATCCTTACCTTCGTAACCCTATCTGGAATTTTACTCGCAGGCATGGGATTCACTCATTGGGCTCCTGAAAAAGAATATGCACCAATGTTTGACGGGGAGAAGAACCTCTTTGAAGGTGTCTTGTACGAACTGGAGCATGCGTTTGCCAACAGCGATTCCTTCTTCTTCATCCTCTCCTATGTGGCCTTGTTCTTCGGCGCAATTGTGGGCCCAGGACTTGCTTTGTCCCTGTACGGTGGAAAGTTGGACGAGGGCGAAGTCGCCAAGCCATGGTTTGCGCCTGTTCTTGCACTCAATGCGGCCATCAAGGGACGTTATCACTGGGACAATTCACCTTTGAGCGAATCCACCCTTGCAACGGCATTGAGCAACCGCCTCTACTTTGACCATTATTACGACATGGCTATGCTCAAGATCGTCGCTGCATTTTCTTTCAAAGCCGCCGAGGCAGACTCAGTCGTTATCGATGGAACCATCAAGACCATCGAACGTACTTCTCAACAACTCTCAACGAAATTACGCGCATTAACAACGGGTTCTGCACGTGATTACATTCTCATGGCGGCGGTTGGAACTCTCGTTCTCTTTGGCCTCATCTGGGGGGTGTTTGCGTGAGTATTGATTGGATTTCAATTCCACTGGTTGGTCTTCCGTTGATCAGCAGCATCGTGTTGCTCATCTTTATCGGCAATTCTTCGGCGGCCGCAAGAGAAAAATTGGGACCCTCCATTCGTCTTGTCTCTCTTATTGTATCGTTCATCATGCTCGGTGTGACGACAATGATGTTCTTTGGTCAGATGGATAACATGACCGATTGGAGTACGATGAATTTTGGTTCATTTAATTTTGAACACCGCTACGTGTGGATTGAATCTTTAGGAATTCACTGGACGGTCGGTATGGACGCTTTGTCTTTCCCAATGGTCTGGTTGACAACGTTCCTTCTTCCAATCACCATTGTGGCAACTTGGAATGAAAAGAACGCATCCGTGTACTTCCCACTCATACTCATGATGGGAGGCGCATTGATTGGCGTCTTTGTCGCTTTGGACTTGTTCATGTTCTATGTCTTCTGGGAGTTAACACTCATTCCGATGTTCTTCCTCATCCTCAAGTGGGGCGGAAAAGACCGCAAGTATGCATCTCAGAAATTCTTCATCTACACGTTCACGGCTTCTGTGGTCATGTTACTCGGTTTGATCACCATGTACTTCCTGCAACCCGATTCAGCCTTGGCTTACTCGGGATCATGGACAGGTCGTACCTTTGACATCCCAACCCTCGTGAGTCATTCCCAAGCTGCAAACGCCAATGGAATGTGGTTCCTTGGTGAAAGCATGCAGAAGGTCCTCTTCGTTATGCTGATGATCGGTTTCCTCGTTAAGCTCCCTTCCGTTCCATTCCACACTTGGCTGCCCGATGCTCACGTTCAGGCACCTACCGGCGGTTCGATGTTGCTTGCTGGAGTTATGCTCAAGATGGGTGCGTACGGTATGTTCCGTCTACCTCTTGCAATGTTCCCTCATGCAGCTGAGTTCTTCCAATTCTGGCTTCTTGCACTCGGAATGGTCTCACTCGTATGGGGTGCAGTCGTCTGTTTGGGCCAAACCAACCTCAAGAAAATGGT
>CAXAHZ010000004.1:0-21519 GCA_963968875.1 uncultured euryarchaeote | reverse complement strand
GTTACAGCAACGGAGTTGGAATTGAATTCCATTCGGCCGAGGCATCTTCCTCGTCAAATTTACCGCTCTACTCCATGACTTACAAGTGGGGCGATGGGGTAGCACCTTCTCCCGTTACCCTCACTGCTCCAGTTGATGGTCTAGCCATCTGGAACAAATCGGGACACAATCTCTCTGGCAACACTCAACCTTCACTTAACTGGTCCCAACCGACAACAGGAGACGACATCATCTTTGAGATGGCCACCGATCAAGACTTCCGTCTGCGTACTTGGAGTGTTGACACCCGTATAGACAATGATTTTTCTCCATCTGACGGCATCGTTAACATGACGGGTACAAACACCCTTGATCTTGGAAACATGTACTTCTGGCGCATGGCTACGGTCGATAGCGACGACCACTACGGTGAGTGGGTGAGTTCAAGTTTCTTAATCTCCAACTTGGAGAGCAATCACCTCGGGAACGACCGTTATGAATTCCGACTTAAACACGGAAATGGAACCAACGACAATCAATATCCCGAATGCATGGACACATACATCGACAGCGGTACGCCAAACAACAACTACAACGGCGATGAAGAAATGGTTGTCGATTACAACACCTTCCCATCAGAAGCGACGATTTTGCTTGGTTGCAATCTTGTATCGAATCTTCTTCCCGACGGATATGCAGTTGAGTCCGCTCAACTCTCCATGAAATTGACCTCTTCATCGTTTAACAATCCGACTGTGGCGATATGGGAAAGCAATCAAAACAACTGGTCTGACGATGATGCAACTTGGTCAAGTTATGACGGTTCAAATTCATGGGCGACTTCTGGGGCCAAGGGCTCAGAACGAGGTTCTTTACTTGCAAGTACAGCAATAGGGGGTTCGTATTCAGAAGGAGATTCCGTTGATTGGAACGTGACCTTAGCGGTCCAAAATGCAATGCGAGAGGATCGTCGTGTCGACTTCATTGCAGGTATACTTGGCGTGGGCTCAGGCAATGACCGCACGGCCTATTTCTATTCAGCAGAGGCTTCCACAAATTACCGTCCCGAGCTTTCGTTCGTCTATGTCCCAGGGTCCGATGCTGTTCCTTCAAATCCATCACTCAACCTTCCTTTAAACGGTTCTTGGTCGATTGGGACCGGAGTTAATCTGACACCGATTACCCAACCAACATTGAACTGGTCGTTTACAGGAAACATGAACATTGGAGGCTATCTTGTTCAACTTGATACACAAGCGGACTTCGGCTCGGTTAATTCATTGACAGCAGCATCTTGGAACGATGCTGGTTTTGACACCACCAACTTGACCTATACTCCTGCATCAGGTTTGGACGATGGCAATACATGGTACTGGCGTGTTCGTGCAGTTTCTGCAACCAACCAAATCGGTAATTGGTCGAATGTATACCATTTCCAAATACCTGACCTCACAACAACCGTATTCAATTCAACAAAGGCATCGGTTGAACTGCACCATCGTGGCGCATTGCCCCACATGAATCTCCCTAATTTCGTTGATACCTTCGTGGTTGAAAACGGTGGTGGATCAGACGATACTCAGGAAAATGCGACCGTATTGCAAGTCGGTGAAACAAGCTCGGGATATCAGGCCGCAGCTCTGATTCGGATTCCACTTAACGAAGTGCCACAACCCGCGAATGCCCGGGTAACCGATGCAGAACTCAGTTTGTTTGCAGAATACGGTTCAGTTGAAGATGAACCGGTTGCAGTACGTCCTGTTTTACGAGCATGGTCAACCAGTGCAAACGCTACTACCTACGATGGAGTCAACAATTGGTCGTTAAGAGGTGGCCGAGATATTGGTGTTGATATCGGCGGATACGTAGACCTTGTAGACAGTGTCAGTGACGATTGGATGGACTTTGACGTTAGCGAAGCAGTCCAAGCGGCTCTCGCAAACAGTCAAACTCACCTTTCTTTGATGATTTACACCTCCTCGCTAACCACCGACCTCATCAAGTTCACGTCGGCTGAAGGAAGTTCCTCTGAACAACCCTATCTCACATTAACTTGGGAAGACGGTTCCGTTGCAACTCCAACCGTAACCGGTCAAAACTCTGGACCCGCTTCCAATAGCGTGGTATGGAATACCTCCTCTCACGCACTCTCACCAAACTTCCGACCCGTGATGAATTGGACCTACACGGGCCAATCAACGGTGACGGATTGGCGATTGTTTATTCTTGCCGATGCCAATAACGACATGGCGGGACTGTACACCTTCGATTCACGCACTGACGCAACATCCTTTGACCTCACGAATTTGAGATTCACGCCTCCAAGCGACCTTGATTTCACCCAAGAGATCAGCTGGATGGTACAACCCGTTAACAACGGAATGCTCGGACCGCGAAGCACTCCAACGAACTTCTACATACCAGCGGAAGTTGGCGAGGAACTCAATTCTACCGACGCAACGTTGATGGTTCAAGAAGGGTCAATTGTAAGCGATCTTGCATATCCTTCGGTTATGAACGACACGTATCTTGACAGCGGTAATCAATTTGTAAACAAGGGAAGCGATTCAATCCTCTCTGTTGGGCGCAGTCAATTGTCGACCACAAATGCGGCGCTACGCACAAGTTCCCTCATCTCAGTCGATCTTACGAACCTCCCAATGCCAGCGAATTATGAGGTGCTCAATGCATCGCTTGAGATGGATGTTTTATCACGAAATGGAAATGTCTTCATGACAGTGTCCGAGATGACCTCTTCATGGAGTGAATCATCGACGTGGGCATATCCTTCTGGAAATACGAGTGCATGGGTCGGGACAGGCGCATACCACTCAGCAGATTCCGAAGCCCCGTTCAACGGTGGTTTCTGGGTTAACACAACGGGATCCTTTTCTGCAAACGTCACAGCGTTGATTCAACATGCCCTTGCTGGAGGCCAAAACGGGATTGACGTAATTTTGCAACCCGAAGAAGTGAACTCGGTTGTTAGTGGACGATTGACCATTGCAAGCAGTGATCATCCGACAATTACCCTAAGACCCCGCCTCAACATCACCTACAGAATCACGAATCCATTCTTGGTCACTGCACCCACTGGGCTTCAGCCCGCCGATGGCGTTACGCTGTGGAATACCACTCAGCCCCGTCCATCTGGACAGAATGAAACAGACTTCTCGTGGAATACGACCGTCACTAACGAAACTCAATGGGTGGGTTGCTTTGCAAGGAACGCCCGTTTCACGGAAGATTTGCGATGTTACTCCACGCCTGATTTGCTGGAAGATGTCAACGGAAACATGACGTATGATGCACAGAATTATACCGTCACAAATTCTGATATGGAAAAGGGTGACTTCTGGGTTTACTGGCGAATGCGAGCGGACCAAGGAGAACGAATCGGTGAATGGTCAACGACTCACCAATACAGGAATCCCAATGATTTGGGAAGCGACGATGGGACTGGCAACCAGTCGCTGACCTTGCAACGCGGGTCTGTTTTCGAGGATACCGGCATTATTCCTGCAGTTCCAGATGTTACAATTAACTCCCAAGCAACCGTTAACACCGGTGCTGCGAACACGTTGGTGCTTGGCACTCCTGTTGCTGGAGCCGGCGAAAGCCGAGTTCTGATTGAGTATGACCTCTCTTCTCTTCCATGGCCTGCTGCCATGACGCCAACATCGATGGTTTTGCGATTGTACCAAAACTCCTTCAGCGGAAGCGTATCTACCACCGTATCTGCTCATGCTTGCAGCCCATTCAGCGAATCAACGACCGTTTGGGCGAATTCACCGTCTTGTTCTACTGCAGAAGTAACGAGGACAACGATTCCAGCAATGTCTCCAATGGGATGGGTTGAATGGGATTTGACGAGTCTGGCTCAGAGTAACATTGCCAACGGTAATACCACGATGACGGTGATGTTGAAGCGAGTGGGGACGTCATCGTCAACCCTCATCTTCGATTCATCAGAAGCTAGCACAGAGTCACAAAGGCCATCTCTTATTCTAGAGTATATTGATAACGTAAATGGCATCGTTCCACCTGCCCAACCAACTCAACTCACTCCTGCGGATGGGTCCGTATTGTATTCGGAATCAGGGGGTCTTCTTTCACCCCTTCAAAGCCCGTCGATTACTTGGACGCCGGTAACTGGAGCAACGGGGTATATTCTTACCATCGCCAATGAATCAGGAGTTTACAAATATACGTCTTGGGAAGATTCTGAAATTACCAATACAACCTTCCGGTTCAATGAGGATTTGAGTGCAGGATCCGTATACACATGGTGGGTTCAAGGAGTAAATCAGTCAATTCCGGGGCCTTCTTCTTCAAGATGGAGTTTTGCAATTGGTTCGCCAAATCACGTTGATAACAACGATTTGACCTTCACGTACACCTTCCAAACAGGAAACGAAGTTTACGATTATGGCCATACAAACATTCAGGATGCCAGTATTTACTCCGAAATGGGCAATGAAAACTTCGGTGATGACACAGGAGTATCAGTCGGTACCTATTGTGGTTTATTGTGGACTGCTGAATGCAGAACTGTTTTCGCACTTCATACTGGACAGGTTCCATTCCCGGTCTACCAACAAGTGCATTCTGCATCCTTGGGGCTCTATCTTGACGAATGGACTTCTGCAGGTGGAGCCACTTCAGTTTCGTTCTCGATTCACCAAGTGTTGAATCAGAATTGGTCACCGACATCTTCCACTTGGAACGGTACAACATCCGCATTGTCTTGGGGCGCACCAGGTATGCAAGCTGGTGTTGATTATGTGGCTAATCCAATTTCGACCACCGTTCTCAATGTAGACAGCACAGGCTGGGCATGGTGGGACATCGGTGTTGAAGGGATGACCATCAACAGTCAACATACTTGGATTCTCATTGGTTCTGCAAACACGGGAGATGCGCATGCAACATTCTATTCCAGTGATTCACCGGCTACAGACTATCGGCCGAAGGTACTCCTCAATACAACAAATGTAACTAGCATAGATATTTCGCCTACGGGATCGGTAAGCACGGATGCTGACACTTCAATCAATTTCAATTCGGTGGCCTACGATCATCTGACTTTGGTTCAATCACCTCCGGTTGCATGGACTTCAACTTCGGGTACCATCGGTTCTAACGGACTCTTTACCCCCTCAACGGCAGGATTGCATCAAGTTCAGGCCTGCTTTGGTTTGGTATGCGGTGTTCAAAACATTACGGTCACACCAGGTGCACCAGTAACGCTTGTTGTATCCCCGCTTACCGCAACCATTTCTGCCGATCAGAATCTCACAATAACCGCTGATATGGTCGACCAACACGGCAATGTTGTTTCAGGAGAGCCGATAACATTCACGCCTACTAACGGCAGCATGAGTACAACACTGGCAAACGTGTTCCAACCTTATGCAGTTGGAACTCATGTTGTTCAAGTACGACATGCCGTCACAGGTGGCCCATCAGTGGATGTCAGTATTTCGGTCATTGCGGGTGCGCCATCGTATTTCGAACTAAGCGGTTGTGCTGGAACAGTGCCCGCTGGAGTCCTGTGTGGCATCACCGCAGAAGTGTTTGATCAATTTGGCAACCAATTGGATATTTCAACAGCAGGAAACCTCACATGGACAACCACAAACGGGAATTATTCTGAAGTGAACCAGCAATACTTCCCTGACCATGTAGGAGTTTGGTGGCTTAATTTAACATCTGTATCAGGTGCAGGGGATGAATTGATGATTACGGTCGGGCATGGAGAGATGGCCTATCTTGAACTGAATACCTCATCTACCTCAGTTACTGCCGATGACCGCGTCTACATCAACACAACACGAGTTGATGTGCGTGGAAACCGTCTGCCAGTAGTGCTACCATCCGACAACTGGACGAAGAAAGCTGATGGCCAACTCACACCCGGGGCTCCTGCAATTTGGGACCCCGTTTCACGTGGCGCAAAAACACTTGAGGCTCGGTATGAATCCACATTGGCTGAGGTGACAATCACCGTTGTTGAAGGGCAAATCCAAACATTGATTCTACTCGTGGAAAACGAGGAATCGACGTGGGAGAGTTTCCCAATAACGGCTGACGAAACGATTGAAGCAAAGATTCGCGCCATTGATGCAAAGGGCAACAAGTGGGACGTGCAAGCAAACTGGAGTTTGGACCATCCAACAATGGGCGATTCCTCCTCCTTCTTGGAAAAGACACTTGGGGAATCATCCACCTTTACACCGTACTTTGCCAGCGAGGATGCCTACATCATGACGGCAACGTATTACGATGGCATGGTTTCCCATTCAGTATCGATTAACATTACCGTTAGTCACGGTTTCCTGCATGTTGTCTCAATGACTGCAGTTGCTACAAATCCCCAACAGACCACGGGTTCAGCATTTGATCTGACCGCAGATTATGGTGTTGACTTCAGTGCTGACCTTTACGATGCAGATAACAACCGAATTAATTCCGATCAATTGACTTGGTTGGTTGAGATGCCCGATGGCGATATCATCGATGCAACGACCGACCTTCTACTCAATCAGATGAGTTGGATGCCGGAGAAGGTAGGGTCATACACTGTTAGCGCTTACAGCCTCAGTGGAACTGGATTCAATATTTCTGATTCAGTGACCTTTACCGTTTATCATGGGGCTCCTACAACGGTTACGGCCATGATTTCAAATGAAAATCCAATCGCAGGAGATTTCGTACAAATCTACGTCAACGGCACAGACCAATACGGAAATATCTTCGCCCAGAACGTCCAATGGACGGAAACTGAAGGAGATGTTGTGGGTCTTGTTGCGGACGATGAAACGGTTGGGAGCTATACATACGGGGCAGAGGTTGCAGGCCTACATACCCTCGTTTACAGAGTCAATACCAATGTTGAATCGGTCCTTGAACTGAACGTCTCGGCCCAAAGTTTGGTCGATCGTCTCGAGGTCAATTTAACCAAGACCACGCTTGAGCAACTCTCCACATTATCGGTTAGTATCCGAGCATTTGATGCCTTTAACAACGAGATTGATGTCCCTCCAAGCACCAAAGTTGATGCCTCTGGACGAGCAACTGTTACGATGATTACCTCTGATTCTTGGACGATTACGACACTGGATGACGGTCTTCAAACCATCAGCGTCAATGTCGGTTCGGTTCGTGTAGACTCAGAAATTGAAGTTACTGGAACAATGGCAGGGTTCTTCGAAGCAGGCGGTACATTGTACTACGTTGGAGCAGGACTTCTTGGAGTTGTTGCGATTGTACTCTTGGTTCTCTTGGTTCTCTTCATGCGCTCAGAAAACGAAGGTTGGGATGAAGATGACTACGAGGATGACGACGACGATTCCCCAGCGCCAGGTCCAAAGGGCCGAGCACCAAGCGGACCAACATCGGGTCCAGACGGACCAGCACCGGGTCCAAGCGGTCCAGCACCGGGTCCAAGCGGTCCAGCACCGGGTCCAAGCGGTCCAGCACCAGGACCGAGTGGCCCTGCACCGACTGAACCGGAAATGGACGAACCCGATGAGGAAACTTCGGTTGAAGACGATGAAAGCTATCGTGTTGATGATGAAGGCACTGAATGGTGGGAAGACGAAGAAGGAACTTGGTGGTTCCGAATTTCTGGAAACGAAGACTGGGAAGAGTGGACTGAATAATCCGGTTGTGAATTGATGGATCTCAAGAAAGTCCTGGTTGTTCTGCTCATGACAGCAGCTATGGTAATTCCATCCCTCCATCTTGAAGTTCATTCCAACTTAGAGGATTTGAAACCCATCTCCTTTTCAGGAACTGCGGACAGGGTCGTCATTGACTCACCTCCGGTTGAAATGACTGCTGATGAAGTCGTGCAGTTTGATGCAATCATCTATGATGCGGTCAATACCGTTCTTGTTGGAGAGGTAAACTGGTCTGTATCAAACGGTTCGATAAGTGAAGATGGCTGGTTTTACCCTTGGTCGTCGGGCCTGGTTGAAATCATTGCTGAATCTCAAGGAGTAGAGGGAAGTTACAACATCTCCATCGTGGCAGGTGTCGCAACTTCAATTGAAATTACAAGTACACAATTTATGGCGAAACAAGCATCTCCTTTCAGTGCAGATTTGTTGGACAGTCGTGGAAATCGTATGGCTGGCGGTGACGGTATGGTCTGGGACCTTGAGGGAATGTATTACGGACAAGGCACACCGATGTTCTCCCCTGAAAGTACATCTTCATTTGACCTGCGGGTACGTTACAATCAACTTGAAGATTCAGTAACTGCCAATGTATCTGCAGGCTCACCTCATGCCTTTATTTTCCCCGATTACATTCAAGTTCGTGCGGGGGCCGCAACCCTAATCCAACCGAAATTGGTTGATGTCAACGGATACGAGATGCCACTTTCATTTACGCCGTCCATAGGATGGTATGCAGAGAACGGCTCCTTCAACTCCGAAGGGGAGTATCTCGCAACCCATACAGGACGGTGGTCGATAAGCGCCACGGCAGGTAATGTTTCAGGAAATGGAGTCGTTGACGTCATTCCCGGAGACGCTGTTGCCTCGGAACTGACTTTTGTGGATGACCCCGAACAGTTTGTGGCTGGGGAGCGCTATGAACTTGTTTTTGAGCGAAGAGATGCAGACGGATACATTGGTTTCGTATCACCGTCCATCGCTGCCGTTACAACCGATTCAGGCGGACTGTCTGAAGATGATGGACGGATTTTTTGGAGCCCATCAGAGGAAGGGACTGCGACAATCACCGGTACAGATGGAACCGTTTCAACTGAACTGATTGTAGATGTTCTTCACGGGAATGCAATTGAATTGGTTATGACGATGGAGCCTAAAATGGCTTATGCGGGTGACCAAATTGCAATCGTTCTCAAAGCAATCGACGTGAAGGGGAACAGTTGGACAGTGAATGGAAGCTTTACCATGAATATGGGCAATTCCTCACAAATTACTGACATGAATACATATCAGTTGATACAAGCAACATCCACGCAATCGTGGTATTTTGAAGGCAATTGGTTTGACAATGACACGGGTGCGATGTTTGTTACCGACCTTGCCTTTGATGTTCATCCTGGTCCACTCGCCTTCATCATGATCGCTGGAGACGGGGCACAAGTACCAGCCGATGGAGAACTGGATTTGACCCCAGAGTTTTACGACGCTTACGGAAATCAACTCCAAGATATTGCACTTAATTGGACGATTGACGGTAGTGATATTACACTCGATATGATTCTTAATGACAACAGTTGGGTAGCGACGAGCGTTGGTGGTCACGAGATTAGGGCTAACGCAGACGGCGTGTTTGCAACCGTTCGCCTGACAGTTACTGCGGGAACTGCACATGGACTTGTTACCAATATGGAATCTGGACTTGTTGTACAGGCGGGAGTTCCCACGGACCTTTTTGTCCAAGTCGTTGATGTCCACGGTAATTTAGCCGAAGCGACTGAAGTAACTGCATTACTAAACTCCAGCATCGGTGAACTCATTGCATCCCCGACAGGATTGGGCTTTTGGCAATTCACCGGAAAGGTAAGCGGAAATTATGAATTGATACTCCAAGAAAAGAATGCGCAGCATGTTGTCCCAATAACCGTTGTCGCAGGTGAACCAATTCGGATTCAAGCGAGCATTAACAGTCAGAACATGGCTGAAGGGGATGTTGTTCTCCTTGAAGCATACGGAATTGATGAATTCGGAAATATCGTGGACATGGAAGGTGAAAATTCAACCGTAGATTGCAATGCTGGTGATACCACCTTCGTCACCGAAGGAACCTGGGAATTAAGTCTGACAGATGGCGGAACAGATCGAACATGCACCTTCCGTTGGAATGGCTTGCTCGCTCAAACATTCTTTGATGTTGACGATGTACTCTTGGGTGGAGCCGTTGGTTCAACAAATACCGCAATGTCAATGGCAGCAATATTGCTTTGTCTTGTTCTTGCAGTTCTCGTCGTTCTTGCTCGCAAAGCGGCTTCTGTGGATTCCAGCGATTGGGTAGATGACGCCTTTGATGAAGAAGACGAATACGAGGACGATGATGAAGATGAGGAATTTGATACATCTCCGGAAGGACACGATGATACCCCGTTGCATGAACGTCATGGGATGACGCTTGATGATGTGGCTAATCTTGCTAAAGAGGCAGCAAAGGTAGGCGTTATGCAAGCGACCCCATCAACAGAACAAGGTTCTACTGGATGGTATGTTGACGTCTCAGAAGAGCTTCAGTATTGGGAAGTTACACCCGATGGTGAATGGATTCGGCATGAAAAATCCTAAATCCAGTCCGTATGACATGGGTTTATCACTCAGCTCCTCTTCGTGGAATTGTAGACAACCTAATTTGTCGCCTCAGGATTGATGAAAATGGACAGCAAACAATTGATTAATCGACTTAATGATGCACTCGGGTGGGAATTGCGAGCAGTGAACATGTATGCCCATTATTCGGCAAATATCCGCGGAATTCATCGCTTACAACTCTCTCCAATGTTCACTACTGAATCCACCGAATCTCTAACCCACGCCGATATTGTCCGTAGAGCAATTGTCAAGTTGGGTGGAATCCCTGTTACTGAGAGAAATCCACATATGATTACCCATAGTGAAAAATTTAATGAGATGCTTCAATACAGTCTTGAAACAGAAACCAAGGCTGCAGAGGTTTATGGAGAAATCATGAAACTTATCGGAGATAGTGGCGACCAAGAAATGTACGACGCTATCGAACAGATTTATCTCGCTGAATTGAGGAGTCTTGAGTCGCTTCGTCTTCTCATGTCTTGAGACAAATCGTGTTTTAGAAAGCAGTTTCACACTGGGATCTGCCTAGAATTTAACCTTCCTCAAGAACCTCAAATGAGGTAAAGAACTCATCGATATCAATGACTCCGTTCGCATCCGTGTCAGCACTGTGAAAAATCACACGGGATTCATCCGAAGAAAATTTGAATCCTAATGCTATTAGAGCGTTTTGAAATTCTCTACACGTCAGGTGATTTTTACCACCCATGTCCGCAGCATGAAATACGGCAATTCTACGCTCTTGCTCAGTTTTAGAAGGCGATTGGAATTGCATTCTGAAGGATTGTATCGGGGTTTGTTGAGGAATTGAGTGATTTTTACCGTACAAATAGTAAGTAGCAGTTCCCGCGACGATAGCTGCACCGCCGCCTATGACCGCTTTACTTCCAATGAACCACATCAAGACAAAGCCTGCAATGATTCCCCACATCTGGATATAGGGGTAGAGCGGTCCCTTGTAACTCGGATTCCATGCATGTTCCTTACTGGTTTGACGCAGGATGATCACACATGTGTTAATCATGATGAAAATCATGATTTTGAATCCAGATGCGAGTTTTACAACATCTTTCAACGGTACAAAGAATATAGCGAGGCCCATGGCGACTCCCGTGACTAAAATGGGCCAATGTGGAGTTTCAAACCGAGCATTGACATCTTCAAGTGCCTGCGGGAGAAGATTATCTCTTGACATCGCGAACAAGAACCTCGAAGAAGCAAGGATGCCTGCCAAAGCCATTGAAATCATTGTCAATACAGAGAGAATCGCGGCAAAAATTCCGAACTTAGTCCCTACGACGTATTCAGCGAAAACAAATATTGGGTTCTCAATGGGTTTGCCATCGGCTCCAATCCACCATTCACCGGGTATGGCTGCCATCATAAGGTAGGCGATGAGGGAGTAGAGCACCGTCGCAATAAGCAATGAGAGAAGGATTCCCGCAGGTAGATTCTTTTCAGGATCTTTGACTTCTCCACCAATTGCAGCGACCTTTGTCACACCTGCATAAGCGACAAACACCAATGCTGCTGCTTCTGCTACCGACCAGATCTCAGCCTCAAACGCAGCGTCTAAAGGACGGTTCAAATCCAAACCATCTGCCATCACGAACATGAAGGTACTGTCGCTATCAAAATTAAACAATGAAGCGACGCAAATAAAGAGCAAGAGACCCACTGTCATGATCACGATTGGAGTTTGAATTGCTTTGACTTTGGAAACTCCCAATATGTTGACGACCGTAATGAGAACCAGCGCACTCATCGATAGGAACATGAGATTCATTTCAATGTCAAAGTATGTGGTGACTGCGATTGAATAAGCAGAGAATCCAATCAATGCAAAGGCTGATTTGAGCAAGAAGGATGCCCACAATCCAAGTCCACTGATGGTTCCGATTAGAGGCCCATAGGTTCGCTCAAGGTAGACGTAGGAGCCTCCACTGGAAGGCATACCGGAAGCTAATTCTGATTTTGATAAAGCACCGGGCAATACCACTGAGGCAGCGAGTAAGTATGCGAGCCATATCCCTGGGCCCATGATGTCCGCAGCAAACGTTGGAGTGACGAAAATACCAGGGAGCATGGCTGATAGGGAGATGATAACTACCCCTGCAAGCCCGATCGTTCTCGTAAGGGTCGCCTTCAAATCCTCAGCCATATTTTGGATGAAGTTTTCGCTTGAGGATTTGGACATGGATTTCACCGGATAAAGGACATTAAAGTGTGTTATTTGCACCGATGTGCCAATTTTACTTAGTAATTTGTTAAGAAGTCCAACGCAAATCCCCGGATTCCGTCAATTACCAAGGTGGACGATAACTTTCATTTCCACGGCAATGGGTGTTGGAAGGGCATCAATGGCTAGCGTAGTGCGAGTTGGGCCTACTTTTCCAAGTGTTTCTGCCCAGACCTCATTGTATCCAGCGAAGTCCCGTTTCATATCAACCAAAAAAGTCGTGACATCAACGATTTGATCCATTGTACCGCCAGCTTCCTCAATGACTCGGCGAACATTTTCTACAACCGCATGAGTTTGAGCCCTGATGTCGTAATCAAGAGGATTGTCGTTTTCGTCATGAATTGGTCCTCCTGGTATGGAATTTGTTCCGGGTTGACGCGGCCCTACCCCAGATAGGTAGAGCATATCTCCAACACGACGAGCATGCGGGTATGCGCCCACTGGCTTGGGGGCGGAATCGGTGTTGACAGAACCAGCAGTCTGTGTTGGTTCCCAAAGTTTTGGACCGTTATCTTGCTGTTGCTTAGGGGCTTGCGACTCGATTTCCGCCGCTTCTTCAACCGCGTCCAGAACTCCACGTTCCCCGTGAAAATACTCCACGTCCTCCTCATCGTATTCCTTGTCTGTACCACCAGAGGGCTTGGGGTCAAGATGGATCACTGCAGCACCAGCTCCGTGAATGGCTTCGTAAGCCATGACATCACCGGTCAAATCGTTGCGGTTTTCATTCATTGCAGAAAGCCACCACATCGGTTTGAATGCAACAACTTTCTGAACTCTGATTTGTTGTTGAATTGTTCGTGACAATTGACCGACATCTTCCAATCTCCCTTCACCCAAGAATTCAAGTATTTTCTGATTCCATTCATGGTCCTTCAAAGAGTGAATTTTGTCCTCAGAGGGTTCGATGAAATCAGTAAACATGCGGTTGGAAAGGGACATTGCAGTTACTGCAACAGCTCTCTTACCTTGTGATTTGACAACATCAAGGCAGGCCTTTGCCAAAACGGTTGTTTCGCTTCGGTTCGAATACACGTTTGAAGATACAATGACTGCGGGTATTTTGTTATCAGGATTAAGGAGGGTCAAAGCCACGACTGACCCAACGTCTATTGGAAACCCTTTGTAATTTACACACCTGCTTTGCAAACCTCTTTCCTTGTTGGCATCGTCCCATGCGTGAGCAAATTCTTGATCGATGTTGAATGAATAGGGTATGGACCCTAAGTCATGAAAATCGTGATCCACCATAACCCATTCCGGATTTGGATCCGATTGAATTTGATGGCCGATGACCGATGGCCAAGTGGTTGAATAAACGATCATCAAATCAGCATCCAATTCACGAATTGTCTGAGCCGCTTGGTCAAAGGCCTCTCGTATATTTTTCCATCCTTGATTTTGGTCGGGGACGAGAACGGGATGAGGGTGTACCGGTACAACGAAAGAAGCAATGACATTTCCTTTCTTCATTCGCCTTTCACCTCGTGTTTGTGGCAGGGCCATTCTACGATAGCGTTGCCTGTTCCGATGATGGTCCCGTAGCCGTGAAGGATGGCTGGATAATCAGGTACGTCAAGGGTTGAAAGCAACCATGAAAATGCACCACCATCACTCTCGGCGATTGCTTGTTCGGTAAATTCTGGCATCTCATCCAAAATTCTCTGAGTTTCTCCCTTTACCATATAATCAATGATACGCATGTCCCATAGATGCATTGCATGACTGGTGATGTGTTCTTTGCTCATGTCTTCAGGAACTTCTGATTCCGTGGTGAAATGACGGTGAGACAGGGAATTACTGGCGATGACTACCACTCTTTTCCCACTGGCTTCAATAGCCCTTCGGGTGACTTTTCCTAATTCAATCATCATGTCTTGCATAACCTCAACAGAATAGTATGCTCGTGAGCGATTACTGGAGATGACAACGAGAGGCTTGTCCCATGAAGGATTGAACATATGGCCAGTAACGATGGTCCCATAGTCGACGCGGAAGTCAGGATTTGTCATCATTTTCACACCGAGGCCTGCAGACTCGGCTTCGTCGTGTATTGCCTTTGTGAGGTCAACATCGATGTTCAAATCATAGTTGTAGCGAAAGAGGTTTGGAAAAACAGGGTCAACAGAGAGTCCCTCAAAATGAGGTAACCCCAAGAAATGCGTTCCGATGTAGGTCTGCCAATGGGGCGATAGAACTACAATGGCGTCATATTCAACGTCTGCAAGAGAGGCGCGAAGTCGGTCATAACCCCATCGGAGTTGCTCCCATCCACCCTCAGCCACGGGCTCGTTTTGTGGGGGATTTTCTGCATAGACCAAATGAGGTGGGTGCGGTGCGAGGCAGCCTGCGACAATTTTCCCTTTGGCCATGATTCTCCCCATACTGAACTGGCCTAAAGGGGCTTTGGAATTGCGTTCTGTTTGTTTCCTTGAGGCCAAGTCTCAAACGCAACGAAGATTTGGGTGAATTGTGACAGCACAAGATGGGGGGGATACTTCAGAGGTTCCAACTCCGAGCAACTCGGAGATTCTCATTGAGTCCCCTCTTGAATTGAGAAATGCAGATTGGGGCGAAACGTGGACAAATATTGGAGCACCCACTTTGTTTGGTGTTATCGTTGGCTCCCTTTGGCAATGGCAAATTGTACCCCGATTGTCCTCCGTTTGGCCCAATCCAGTTCAAGGTTCGTTACTTGTGATGTTGTTGCTCTCTCCATTGTTTCATCGTTTGTTGACCTCCCATGAATTCTCCCGATGGAAAGAATATGCTCTTGGCGTTTTATTACCAGGTTTGTACATTGCTGCAGTTTGGTTCATTCCCGGTCAAACAGGTTTGTTTTGCGTGGGCTATCTTGCGACCATCGCTTGGGTTTGGATGTGCACCTCATGGTGGCGATTTGAACTCCCTCCGTTTCGCAGTGCGGTTTGGCACACCCTTGGTGTCAACATAGGAGCGCTTGGAGCATCAATTTTGACCTTCAACTTAATGATGTGATCAAGAGGTGTAAGATTCGTCTTCGTTTGGAAATTCTCCTGAGCGAACATCGTTACAGTAAGCCTTCAACGCCCCGTCAATTTCGTCAGCAAGGTTGAGGTATCTTCGCAAAAACCGTGGAGAGAAATCCATGGTGATTCCAAGAACATCGTGAAGCACCAGAACTTGTCCGTCAACATCAGGTCCTGCACCGATGCCTATTGTAGGAATATCAATAGCTTCAGTTACACGCTTTGCGAGTTCCCGCGGTATCTTTTCTAGGACGATTGCGAAGCATCCTGCTTCCTCAAGGATTTTTGCATCTTCGATGAGTTTCTCTGCTTCCTCGTCCTCTTTTGCACGAACCGAATAGGTTCCAAATTTGTAAATTGATTGTGGTGTTAAGCCAAGGTGACCCATGACTGGAATTCCGGCTGTCAAAATCCGTTGTACGGATTCTACGATTTCTGCCCCGCCCTCAAGTTTGACCGCGTGACCGCTGGATTCCTTCATGATTCGTATCGCTGAATCCAATGCATTTCTAGAATTTCCTTGATAGGTTCCGAACGGCATGTCAACCACTAGAAGGGCGCGGTCAACCGCTCGTTCAACGCATTGCGCGTGGTAAATCATATGGTCAAGTGTCATCGGAACGGTTGTAGCTTGCCCTGCCATGACGTTAGATGCTGAATCTCCGACAAGAATCACGTCAACACCGGCCTGATCAACCAAACGGGCCAATGAATAATCATAGGCGGTAAGCATCGTAATTTTTTCACCAGCGCGCATCATTTCTTGGAGCGTATTGGTCGTGACCTTACGGGCCGTTCCATGAACCGACATAGTACTGCGAACGGTACAGTTGATTTGAATGCCTCGCCTGTGGAATGACGGTGAGTTTCAGAGAATATTCCCTAAGGCTGTTTGACACAGACATTGGTCATTTCAGAAAAGAAACTCATCGACCATGTTCCGCCTTCTCGGCCAACGCCAGATTGCTTGACACCACCAAACGGTGTTCTTAGGTCCCTGTTCAGCCATGTATTCACCCAGACAATCCCGGTGTCCATTCGTTGAGCAAATGCGTGTCCCCGTTCTGGGTCACTTGTCCACACTGAACCTGCCAGACCGTATTCAGTGGCATTTGCCATGGAAACAGCCTCGTCTTCACCGTTGTAGGGGTGAAGAGTTACCACTGGGCCAAAGATTTCCTCCGTTGCAGTTCTAGATGTATGCTTCAAGCCTCCAATGACCGTTGGCTGTAGAAATGCTCCGTCATTGTGAACGCCCGATACACTTGCACGTTCAGACGTTCCTCCTGTAAGTATTACACCGCCTTCTGAGATTCCTAGATTGATGTAGGATTCAACTTTAGCGAGATGTTGTGCCGATATAACCGCGCCCATTTGCGTGGATTCATCCAAGGGGTCTCCAAGTTTGAGACGCTCAACACCCTCAACAAATTTTTCAGAAACTTCGTCGTACATCTTGGCTGGGATAAGAACTCGGGATCCACACAAGCAAACTTGTCCTGAATTTGTAAACGACGCTCGTACAAGTTCATCAACGATATCGTCAATCTGGGCATCGTCCAAGAGAACCGTTGCGTTTTTCCCGCCCAATTCCAAAGACAGTTTCTTGAACATCGGTGCGGCGGTTGCTGCAACGATACGGCCAGTTGAGGTCCCTCCAGTGAATGAAATAGCCTTGATATTAGGATGTTCTACGATGGCTTGACCCACTTCTGGGCCAAGGCCATGAACGAGATTAAACACTCCTTTTGGGAGTTTTAGTTCATCAAGAGTTTCTGCCAGTAGGTTTGCGGTTAGTGGCGTCAATTCTGACGGTTTTGCTACAATGGTATTTCCCATCAGTAGTGCAGGGGCGACCTTCCATGTGAGAAGGTAAAGTGGGAGATTCCATGGAGTGATGAGGCCAACACACCCTACTGGATTGCGATGAACATAGTTGATGGCTCCATTTGCTTCAAATTGGAGCGGTTTCTGTTCTCTTGCATATTGGGCAAAGAATCTGAAATTACTTACCGACCGTGCTGCATCGACCCGCCGCGAAAGCGAGATTGGTTTTCCTGTATCAGTGGTCTCGAGTAGAGCGATTTCCTCACTCTTTGCCTCAAGAGCATTTGCGATTTTTTCCAACCATACGATTCGTTCTTCAATGGGTGTAGCCTTCCATGCCGGCCCGGCCGCTAGTGCTGCTTCTGTCGCCCTGTTAACATCAATAGATTCCGATCGTGGTAAGGTCGTAATGAGCGCGCTGGTAGCTGGATTGATGTCATCAAGGGTTTCACCGGAATTGGATGGAACAAATGAACCTCCAATGTAATTGAGGAGCGGTTCCATCATCACACCTCTGTATCGTAATTCCAGCGGTCTTGGTCAGGATCCCACTCATCCCAGGTTGGCACCGTTTCCAAAATTTCAACGTATTTATCAGGGACGATACCGGGGACGATGAAGGCTTTTTGACGATGGAGCGGGTATGGGTTTCGCAAGTTGATGCCAAGAACTCCAAGTAAGGCCCGGGCAACATACCAGGTCGCTTGAGAGTTCCATCCATGGGCTATTTTGACAACAATGCCCAACCCTTTGGGATATTCGGGGTGCTCAATCGCCATACCCAGAAGGCCGTCTGCCCCCTCTTTGGCGATGACCTTTCCTTCTCCTGCTTTCAGAATGGTTGAATCCAAGCGATTGAATCCTCCAACAAGGTCTGGATGACGAATCATCGCCTCCCAAATCCAGTCGTCGTCTTTGTCTCTCACGAGACCTGCATAAATCTGTGCAAGTTCGGAGACAGTATTCGATGTTGTAGGAAGTCCGCAACCGTCCTTTGCAATTCGGAGTGGTTTCCAATCCTCGCCGAGATAGGTTCGTATTTGCTCCATATATGCTCCAAATACTTCGTGCTTTGGCAAGGTGTATCCTGCGCGTGGCCAGCCCTTGATCTTGCATCCTCGGAGAATGGCTGAGTGCTCACCCGAACACGTATGGAACCAGCGCCTTGGACGACGAACCTGCCGACCAAACTGGATCAATGGTACATCAAGAGGCGTGAGCATTAATGGCCATTCGGATTCAGATAACAATGATTGTGCAGCAGCAACGTGTTCAGTATCTCCATTGTGGGATGCAACCGATATTGCTTTTTGTTCCCAACTGCAATCTTCCAGTTCTTTTGTGAACGCTTTGAGCATAAACGGTTTCATCATTGACCTGCCGTAGCACAATACATTTCCTCCAAAGGAATGAATCACTTCATCCCCGTGAGCCCAAGCAACTGCTCCATGAATGGTGGTCTCAGAGACGCCGTTGCGCCGGTAGTCTACCAAGGGTTCCCAAGCAACCTCACGACCTGTAGGGATTCCTTCCACCTTTTCCCCAAGTGGGGAGTTAGGATACATGCCAGAGCCTGGCTTTCCAGGTTGGACTGCAGAAAAGGTGTCGTGATGAATCCCCATAATATCTCCTCATTTATTCAGCATGGATTCTACTCTTGGCACAACCTGCTGCATGTATGCAGTCATGTTTCGGCAAACCCTGTCGGAGTCGTGATTGAAGAAATCGAACCAAGCCATAATTCGGTCTTCAGGATGGAATCGCTCAACCATTTGTGCAGCCACCTCATCTGGATTCCCAATAAGAGCGTTGCTGGAAGCTTTGTTGACCTTATCGGGGTCAATTGTACCTTCAAGGGCATTCCAGTAGGCATTAAGTGCTGCTTTTGCCTCATCTTTTGCAGCCTCTGATTGTTCTTCAGGGGTCAAATCTTCTTCAGCATTGATGAAAACAAACGATGTTCGCGGCATATCTCTTCGTTGCCAAGAACCTCCATCGGAGTGGAATATTTCCGACATCCTTTCATGCGTGGCATCGATAACTTCCGGAGCGGTAATTGAGAGGTTGAACACCTTCACAGGCGAAATCGTATTCGCAAAGATTTGAGCACGTGGGTCATGGCTTCCTATGACCAAACCAAGCAGTTCCTTCCGGAAGTCCTGAGGGATAATTTTCAACGATTCAAAGTTGTACCGTGGAGGTATTTCAATGGCCTGAGGTGGTTCAGTGAGTCCTTCGAATTCGACTGCTGCTTGTTGGACAGCGCTCCAATCCTCATCACTTCTGAAATTATCCCTCGTCATTGTTGTCCGTTGAATGTCTTCGGTACTGATGGTATCACCTCTCAATAACCTCAAGAAAATCTCAATTGCTTCCATGAATATTAATCCCCGTAATGCCGGCCATGCAGCTTCTTCAATGGCATTGCGTGGAACAATACCGTACGGGCGTGCCATGAATTCAAATCTTCCAGCAGAGAATCCAACGTGGAGCTTCCGATGTTCATCAGGGTCCAATCCGTGGTATGTGAGGACATTTCCAATGCGTTCTGCTTGGGCAATGGGTCCACCTGATGCAATAATTGCAACGACGGCACTTCCAATCTCAATATTTGATGTCCTCCTAAAGGATTCAAGTGCTAGTTGAGGGAAGTCAGTACATAACCCAACTTCGCCCTGCCAGTGGGGAACGACAGGCTTGGAATTTGTCTTTTGAGTTTCAGTAGAAAGGTGAGCTTGTGCTAGCCAACCAACGTTAAATCCGAGGCGGTCTGCGCATTCCAGTTGTTGGAAATAGTTTCTAAACATTGTTGCTTCGGAAGGAATATGCCCCTCACTGTCTGGTGTTTGGGAAATAGAGAAGAAAATGTCATGTTCCATTTTGTCACCAGTCCTTCCATTACCCCGTGGCTCATAATTCGTGTGATGGGTTATCGTGGGCCCTCATCGTTGTCTTTTGGGACGCGTTTGAGGTCCGTCAAAGCTTCAATCCTGGCTTTTACTTGTGTTGGAGCAGGGATATCTTCGGCCATATAGACATGCATTAAGTCCGATAGTACAAGCATAGCAGTTTCGTAATCTTCTCCGATCTCAGCTAAGTCTGCAAGTCCCCAACGAGCCACGAGTTGCCCGGAAATACTTCCCAATTCTACAGCGCGTTCCAGCGAGTCATTGTACAACTCTCTTGCAACTTCAAATTCACCTAGAGTGGCTTGGCAATGAGCAAGTTCAGCAATAGCTTCCATTTGTACCATGGGTTTGCCAAGTTTGTTGACGAGTTCCAATCGCTCGGTCCCCAACGCTATTGCAGTGTCAAAATCCTGCTGTTTCTTTGCGATCATCATGAGCAGAGCAAGCCCGTAGGCCATTCCATTGAGGTCTTGAAGTCGTTCTCGGAGGCGGAGGGACCTCGTCCCAATCGTTCGTGCTTCGTCATAAGATCCTTCGGACATGTGAAGCAAGGCCACATGATGATGGATTGCTGCTGCTAGAGGGCTGCCTTCGTCGGTTGTTTCGGCTTCTTCGGCTAAAATAAGCATGCTGTTGATTGAACTGTTCAACATTTTCATACCCTCAAATCGGGCCCAGCCACGTTCAATCTCGTCTTCTGCTACAATTGATGCGTGGTCGAGGAGTCGTGTGATGAGGTCAGAATCTCCCAATTCTTGGGCCAAAGGGATGAGTCGGAGGGCGAGTGAGGTATTGATTCCATCCATAGCCCCACCTGCCGTGAGCATGTCGAGAACTTGACGGGCGCGTTCAGGAGAGAGTTCATTGGTCAATTTATCACCTCAAATTGATCGGAGCCTGCCACCGTCAACCGCCAAACTTACTCCGCGTATTCCTCCCGATGCGGGGATGCTTAGGAACACGATTGCACTTGCCGTTTCCAACGGGTCAATCAAGCGTTTAATGGGAACTTGGGAAAGCCAGTTTTCTTGTACTTCATCGGAGGTTTTACCCGTTCGCTCTTGAATGGATTTTGCTAATGAATCCAGACGAGATGTATTTGTGAATCCCGGTAGGACGTTATTGATTGTGATTGAAGGATGCAGTTCTCTTGAAAGTGATTTGGCCCATGATGCCATCGCACCCCGCAACGTGTTGGAGAGTCCAATGTTTGGAATGGGTTCTTTGACTGAGGT
>CAXAHZ010000003.1:0-26543 GCA_963968875.1 uncultured euryarchaeote | reverse complement strand
GCATGTCCCGTAAGCCAGTGGCGTTCCTAATGTTGAGTATCTTGCTTTTCTCAATACCATCTTTTGCTAGTGCTGCCAAAGAATCGGTCATGGTTGACCAATTCGGAATGGGTTTTGATGAAACGGTCATAGCCGATTCATCTGATGCGCTGTCCAATCCGAGGGATTTGGAGTTCCATCCCGGGCGCGCAAACGAACTTTGGATTGCCAATCAGTATACCGACAGCATCACCATCGTTGAGAACACAGGCCTTGAGAACCAAGTCTCTCAAAACCGTCAAGATTCAAATCGGAATCACTTCTTGGAAGAAGTCAGTGCGATCGCTTTTGGTGCATATCATCCGGAATTTGATTGGCAATGGGGCTCCGCCCAAGAGACTGCAAACACATTTTGCGGGCAAGCGAATCCTAACAATTTCATGGGTCCAACGTTGTGGCCCTCATCCCTAAGCCATTTTGCTGTAGAAAACCAAAACAATGGCAACGGACTCTTGGGTAGCCACATTGACATGAATCACGAATCACCTTACGGTGTTGGCATTGCTCACGACTCTGATAACGCCTACTGGTACAACGATGGATACTATGAGGAACTGGTTTACTATGATTTCCAAGAAGACCACGACACAGGTCAGGATGACCACTCCGACGCTATTGTTCGCCGGTATTCTGAGGTCCAACTGACTCACATAATGGGTGTTCCAGGGCACATGACCCTCGACAAAGACTCTGGTATCCTGTACATTGCCGACCCAGGAGCAAATAGAGTTCTATGGGTGAACACCGATGATTCTTCAACCAATACACAAAACATCATGAACGATGCATCACGTATGGAACCGTTGCAAGAGTATTCCTCGATTACAGGCATTGAATGGGGTGTACTTGCAGTCGGGCTCAACATGCCCTCAGGCATTGTCCTTGAAGATGACCAATTGTTCGTATCTGAATACGGGAACGGTAAGATCACGGCTTTTGAACTCGGTTCAAACGGTAAATCTGCAACAAATCTGGATTCCATCCAGACATCAGCATCTAAAATAATGGGTCTAGAGATTGGACCAAACGGTCATCTCTACTACGTAGATTTCGCTCAAAACGAAGTCGTTCGCATCGATCCATACATGGATGAAGATGGAGACGGAGTCGGTGATCAGGTTGACAATTGCCCCTATGTTCCAAACGCAAGTCAAGCCAATCGTGATGGAGACCTTCTTGGTGACGCATGTGACGATGATGACGATGGCGATGGAATACTTGACTTGAGTGATTCTTGCGCTCTTGGTAATGTGTCTTGGATTTCCACATCACTTACCGACCACGATAGCGATGGGTGTGCTGATTTAACCGAAGATTCAGACGATGACAACGACGGAATGTACGATTCCGTAGATTTGTGCGCTGTTGGTGATCTCGGATGGACCTCAAACGTTAGCTCTGATTACGACGGAGATGGATGTAAGGACGCTGATGAAGACCGGGATGATGATAATGATCGTATCTGTGACGGCGCTGAAACGAGTAATTATTGGGCATGTTCGCTCTCCCAAATGGGCACTGACCTTTGCCCCATGAGTCCTTCAGGTTTCGTTTCCTACATCGGAAACGATGTAGACGGAGATGGATGTGAAGATTCTGGAGAAGATGTTGACGATGACAACGATGGCTTCTCGGACCTAGATGATGATTGTCCCTTAGAAGCAGGAACCAGTTCACTCGGTTCTATTATTGGCTGTTCAGATTACGATGATGATGGATACAGCGATTCAGTAGATGTATTCCCTACCGATGGGACTCAATGGATGGATACCGACGGTGACGGGTTCGGTGACAACGCATCAAGCTCTCTTGGTGACCAATGCGTAGATCAACCGGGAACTTCAACTCAAGATAGAAGCGGATGCGCTGACGCAGATGGTGATGGATGGTCAAATCCAGACCAATCTTGGTCAATTGCGGAAGGAGCAGACGCATTCCCTAACCAAAACTCCCAGCATGCTGATGGTGACGGAGACGGTTATGGTGACCTCATTGATGGATTCGAAGGCGACGCTTGCCCGCTCATTTCGGGCACATCGTCAAACGACCGTTTCGGTTGTGTTGACACCGATGGCGATGGTTGGTCGGATCTAAACGATGCCTTTGTCGATGATGCAACTCAGCATTCCGACAACGATGGAGACGGATACGGCGACGCTCTATCGGGTAATTTACCCGATAGTTGCCCTGAAATTTTCGGCCTTTCCACAATGGAACGCCTTGGATGTCCGGATCCTGATGGTGATGGATGGGCTGGATATCTCGATGCGTATCCTGAAGATGAACGTTTTTGGTCAGATAATGACGGAGACGGTTTCCCCGACCAACCGGGAACAAACCAATCCGATGATTGTCCAGAGCAGGCTGGGACCTCAACAGAAGACCGCATTGGTTGCATTGACTCCGATGGCGACGGCTGGTCGGATGCGGGCGACTCTTATCCAAAGGACGCAGCTAAATTTGCCTCAAGCGATGATGATGGTTCGTTCAATCAAATCCTACTGCTTGTAGCCATAATCTGTGTCATAGCGGTTTGCATGCTTGGATTTGCAGCACAACGCCGCAACCGTGAACCCAGCTTAACTCCCTTCGAATCAAATGCCCAAATGCCGATGCCCATGATGCCAGTTTCCCCAGTGCAAGTCCCCTCGGCCCCCCCAATCCCTCCTGAAGGGTTACCTCCCGGTTGGACAATGGACCAATGGTCTTGGTACGGTGAGGATTACCTCAAGAACCGTTGAACAGGGAATCTTGCACGGTCGCTAGTAAGGCTTGTTTTATTTGTTCACGCTCTACATCGTATCCCAGTGTTGACAGTGAAGTGGTCGTGTCGGTTTCAAGGCCGCATCCAGCAACCCCTTCAACCCGGCCAATGGGCGTTGCTATGTTGATGGTTAAGCCGTGTCTGCTGACCCACCGCAAAAAGGACAGCCCAATGCTGCATATCTTATGGCCATCAACCCACACACCCTGCATTCGTTTGTCACGTCGACCGATGATATCGCAATGGCGAAGAGCATTAATGACCCATTCTTCCAGTTTATTGATGATTTCAGCGACCGATGCTTCATGTTCTCGAATACCCCATTTGAAAATTGGATAGCATACGATTTGACCGGGACCATGCCACGTCAGCCCCCCTCCTCGGTCAACTGAATGAGTGGGGTAATCGGAGGGAGGGGCGATTCCATCGTTGCGTGCACGAGGCCCGACCGTCACAATCTCTTCATGTTCCAAGATGAGCAGTGTGTCGGGGATTTCGTCATTGATCCGTTGAGTCTGCAGGGATTTCATGAGCAGTAGAGCATCTGCATACGGTACAATCCCCATCTCCCGTATTTCGGTCACGTCGATTCATCTCCTCATCGTTGTTCATCACTTGCCAGAGGAGCCAAATCCACCTTCGCCCCGCCCGGTTTCAGTTAACCTGTCTAGGGTTGTTTCAACGAGCGTGACCTTTGGTACGGGTGCGAATAACATCTGGGCTATGCGCTCACCTGCACGAATGGAAAATGAATCTCCTTCTCCAATCCAGGTGGCGAGAACCATCAATTCACCACGATAGTCCGCATCAATTGTCCCAATGCCGTTTGGCATGATCATTCCTTTTTTCCCCAATGAGGAACGGCAACGCAACTGTCCTTCCCATCCTTCAGGTATGGCTGCAGCCCAACCGGTACGGATGAGAATCGATGAACCCTTGGGGACGACAGCGTCTTCCAGCGCGTACATGTCCCAGCCTGCGGCAAGAGCTGAGCCTTGAGTCGGGAGGATGGCGCGCTCGTCCAGCCGGGCGAATTGAATTGTCAGCGAAATCTGCTCCATAACCGGTGTGACAATACATCGCTTTTTGACTGTTGGCATAATGTAAGATTTTACCCACATGGGTTTGCAGTGGAAATAAAGGTGATTTGATGATTTTTTTACGTTCTTTTGAGAGATTTTTTACATTGAAGTGGAAATATGCTAAACGGCAGACTGGAAGGGTGCGTGAAGGTTCAGTAAAGGGGCCGGAAACCCATGGTATCTCTTCGGATAAGAGGGGTATCATTATAGACGTTATAGGAGGGCAAACAAAATCCAGCGCGATGAAGAAAGCCGGGGGGAATATGTCATGGTCATAGAACACAACAAAGATGATTCAGTAGAAGTAGATTTTTCCAAGGAGCACATCGAGCCGATGCTGCAAGAAAACCTTGACCGATTTGTTCTGTTCCCGATACAACACGACGACATCTGGGAAATGTACAAAATGGAACAAGCCTCGTTTTGGACCGCTGAAGAAATAGACTTGGCTGAGGATCTTAAAGATTGGAAGAACCTCAATGAGGGTGAAAAGCACTTCCTCAAACATATTCTGGCATTCTTCGCCGCAAGCGATGGAATTGTAAATGAAAACCTCGTGATGAATTTCTCAAACGAAGTCTGCTGGCCAGAAGCAAGAGCATTCTATGGATTCCAAATCATGATGGAAAATGTTCACGCTGAAACCTATTCTCTACTCATTGACACCTACATCAACGACGACAAAGAAAAGAGCCATCTGTTCAAAGCTTTGGAAACGGTCCCATCCGTCCAGAGAAAGGGCGAATGGGCCATGAAATGGTTGTCCCGCAAGCGCGGTTCTTTTGCGGAGCGATTGGTTGCCTTTGCTGCGGTTGAAGGTATCTTCTTCTCAGGCTCCTTCTGTGCGATCTTTTGGCTCAAGAAGCGCGGCCTCATGCCTGGCCTCACCTTTTCCAATGAATTGATTTCACGTGACGAAGGGCTGCATTGTGACTTTGCGATCCTACTGCACAACAAATTGCTGCGTGGAGCCGGTGAAAATGTTATTCGCCGCATCATTGCAGAAGCGGTTGAAATCGAGATAGAGTTCGTCACCAAGGCATTGCCTGTGAACCTCATTGGAATGAATTCAGACCTCATGGAGCAATACGTCAAATTCGTAGCGGACCGTCTCTTGGTGCAATTAAACTGCTCAAAGATTTACGATGCAGCGAACCCGTTCCCGTGGATGGAAATGATTTCCATGCAAGGAAAAACGAATTTCTTCGAAAAGAGAGTGGCAGAATACCAAAAAGCTGGTGTTATGGAGGGTTCATCTCTTGGAAGCGTCCAACAGCGTTTCTCCGTAGACGAAGACTTTTGAACCGTACGCGAACAAAGGAACCTATCACGCACTCACAAACACCGAATTAGGGGGATAAATACATGGCCATGCAAGTAGTAAATAGAAAAGGCGAAAGAGAGGATGTGCGCTTTGATGCCATCCTTGAGAAATTAACAACACTCTCCGAAGGCTTGAATTCAAAATGGGTTGACCCAGGCCATGTTACCAAACTCACTATCGAAGGCCTGTACGACGGTGTGACCACACGGGAACTTGACCAACTTGCTGCCGAAACTGCTGCGTCCCTTGCATCCCACCATCCAGAATACAGCCGCCTTGCCGCTCGTATTTGTGTTGATGATTTGCACCGATCTACAAAGGGGACATTCACTGACGTCATCACCGACTTGCGTGAGTACATTGACCCCGAATCCAACAAGCACGCGCCGTTGATTTCCGAAGAAGTTTATACGGTGATTATGGAGAATGCTGAGGTCCTAAACAATCACATTGACTATTCACGGGACAACTATTACGATTACTTTGGATTCAAGACCCTCGAGCGCTCGTATCTTCTTCGTTTGGACGGCGAAATAGCTGAACGTCCACAAGATATGTTGATGCGTGTTTCCGTTGGAATTCATTACAATAACATCCCACGCGCTCTTGAGACCTACGACCTCATGAGTCAAGGTTACTTCACTCACGCAACTCCGACCTTGTTCAATTCAGGAACGCCCATGCCCCAAATGTCATCGTGTTTCTTGTTGACCATGCAAGACGATTCCTTGGACGGAATTTATGATACCCTCAAACAGTGCGCTCTCATTTCCAAATCAGCCGGAGGAATCGGATTGTCCATTCATCATGTCCGTTCCAAAGGATCCTACATCAAGGGAACCAACGGAACATCCAACGGAATAGTTCCCATGCTGCGTGTATTCAACGATACAGCACGATACGTGGACCAAGGCGGCGGTAAGCGCAAGGGATCCATTGCAGTCTACCTTGAACCATGGCACCCTGACATCCTCCAATTCTTGGATTTGAAGAAAAACCACGGAAAGGAAGAACTTCGTGCTCGTGACTTGTTCTATGCTATGTGGACGCCAGATTTGTTCATGGAACGCGTAGAGCAAAATGCTGATTGGTCGTTCTTTTGCCCGAATGAATGCCCTGGTCTGCAAGATGTTTATGGTGATGATTTCAAAGCCATGTTTGAAGATTTCGAACGCCGTGGACTTGCTCGTGAAACAGTCCCTGCTCGTACGGTTTGGGATAAGATTGTTGAATCTCAAATTGAAACCGGAACTCCATACATGCTCTACAAGGATGCAGCAAACATCAAGTCAAACCAAAAAAATCTAGGAACCATTCGTTCCTCAAATCTTTGTACCGAGATTATGGAATACACTGCGAAGGACGAAGTTGCAGTTTGCAACCTCGCCTCTATCGCCCTGCCTAAATTTGTGAATGCGAGCAGCGGCGATTTCGACCATCAGAAACTCTTCGATGTAACCTACCATGCAACGGGTAATCTCAATCGTGTCATCGATGTCAATTATTACCCCGTTGAAGAAGCACGAAACTCCAACATGCGTCATCGCCCAATCGGACTGGGCGTACAAGGGCTCGCAGACACATTTGCTATGCTCAAGCTGCCGTTTGATAGCGAGCAAGCACGTGCGTTGAACAAGGAGATTTTTGAAACGATTTACTACGCCGCTTGTACTGCATCCAAAGATGCAGCTATCGCTGAAGGTCCATACTCGACTTTCAAGGGCTCGCCAGCCAGTGAAGGAATCTTGCAGTTTGACCTATGGGGCATGACCGAACACAGCGGCCGCTGGGATTGGAGCTCGCTGAAGGAAGAAATTGTTGAGCATGGAATGCGTAATTCACTTCTTGTTGCACCAATGCCAACAGCCTCCACTTCACAAATTCTTGGCAACAACGAATGCTTTGAAGCATTCACATCCAATCTTTACGTACGTCGTACGCTCTCCGGAGAGTTCGTTGTGCTTAACCGCCATTTGGTCCGAGACCTCATCAATGAAGATCTTTGGAGCCTTGAAATGAAGAACGAAATCTTGCGTCATAAGGGTTCCATCCAAGCGATTGCGAACATACCAGAACACATCCGAGACCTTTACAAAACTACGTGGGAGATTCGCCAAAAGCATGTATTGGACATGGCTGCCGACCGAGGTGCATACATCGATCAGAGCCAATCTTTGAACATTCACATGGTTGATGCTAATCCTGCAAAGGTCACCTCAATGCACTTTTACGGATGGCGCCAAGGGTTGAAGACTGGAATGTATTATCTGCGAACAAAAGCTGCAGCAGATGCGATTCAGTTTACCCTTGAATCTAAATCTAAGGAAGACCAAACCGTTGGCGGTCTTGCAGAGCGAGCCGAAGATGTTGACAGTCTAGAGGCCATTGCTTGCAGTCTTGACGCACCAGACGATTGTTTGATGTGCGGATCTTGACCAACGACTGAACGGTCTCATTTTGCTCCGTGCAGGAGATTCCTTTAACTTAGGAACCTCCATAGCAAGTATGAGGCTTGACAATGGATGAAGCGACTCTAGTCCTCAATGTCATATTGTATGTTCTGCTTCCCCTGTGGGGCTTGGCGGGAATGCTTGACTGGTGGTGTCATCGTCAAACTGAGATTGAGAAAACATCAGGTTTGAAGGAGGCATACATCCATTGTCTTATGGGAGTCCAAATCTGCATTCCTCTTGTTCTTTCACTTCTTTTTGAAGTCAATGTTCTCATCATGCTGCTGTGTTTTGGTGCTTTAATTGCACATGAAGTCGTTGCTCATTATGATGTTCATTTCGCAACAGGTAAGCGAGAAATATCAATTTGGGAGGTTCATGCACATAATTATCTTGCAACCCTCCCATTCTTTCTACTCCTGCTCATTATTGTCCGTAAGTGGGATGTTTTTCTCGATACTGCCACCCTCAATTGGAGTGGGGGCTTTTCCATTGAATGGCGTCAAGAGCCTCTGGGAGCATCAGGAAATTATGCAACATTTTACATGGTAATCATGGCAATTTTCGTTGTCTTCCCTTACATGCAAGAATGGTGGCGTTGTTATTCATACGAAAAGAAGCATGGGAAACCGCAGGTGGAATCATGACGGTTTACATCACGAGTACTGGAGCATTTTTACCTGGTCCACCAATTTCAGTTGGAGAAGTTGAAAATATTTTAGGCGCAGTACACGGTAAACCATCATCACTACGAGTTCAAATCCAAAAAGCAAACAAAATTGAAACCCGCCACTATGCGATTGATGAACACCAAAAGACGACCCATAGCAATACTCAAATGGCGACCCATGCAGCGCAACAGTGCCTTGATCGTTCATTTCTAAATCGGGAAAAGGTAGGGATGTTAGCCGTCGCTTCAACTCAAGGCGACCTCCCTGCTCCGGGAATGGCGAGTATGGTTCAGGCAGAACTGGGCCTTCCAGCGATTGAGATATTAACAACACACGGAATTTGCTCATCCTCTATGATGGCCCTAAAAGCATCATGGAACAGTCTAAGGTTGGGTGAACACCAAGCCGCTGTTGTTGTTTCAAGCGAACTTTCAAGCCGGTTATTGAAAAAGCAACGTTATGAGGCAGCAACGGACTCAACCTTTGCATCAAAGCGAATTGATTTCAATACAGAATTTCTTCGTTGGATGCTTTCTGATGGGGCGGGAGCCCTCCTTTTGCAAGATTCCCCGGCTCCCAAGGGGTTCAGTCTTAGGATTGACTGGATTCATGGTTTTTCACACGCGCATGCACTTCCAACATGCATGAGTGTTGGTTCGGCAGGCCTTCCCGATGATGACCGGACATGGCAGGATTACGATACGTATGGAGAGGCTGAGAAAGCAGGAGCTTTACTTTTGAGACAAGAGGTTCGTTTGCTCGACAATATTGTTCGGATGGGGGTTGATGGATATTTGAGATTGGTTCAAGATGGCATCAGTGTTCCAAGCGAAATCGATCACTTCTTGTGTCACTACTCCAGCCATCATTTCCGCGACAAAATTTTAGATTTACTTGATGCTGCTGGTGTTGGAATCCCCGAAGATCGTTGGTGGACAAATCTCTACACTCGGGGGAATACTGGTGCAGCTTCACTTTTCATTATGATTGATGAATTTTTGAGGACGGAAGAGGTTACCATCAATGAAGGCGACACGATACTCTGCTTTGTTCCAGAGAGCGGTCGTTTTAATACGACTTACATGCAATTAACGGCGGTGAAAGAATGAACGATGGAGATATAGCAATTGATAACAATATCAATCAGACAACAAGTAGCAATTCAACAGCAGAAGGTGAATTAAATCCACATGCTCAGGATTGTTTACAACAACTCCTACGAGTATGGTTGGGTTTTGAGAGGGACCTTTCAACGGTTCCACTTTTGCGACGAATTGACTTGGGGACATACACCGTTCAAGACCATCTCTGTCTCCTGAGGAATCTTCGCCAACAAGTCATTGAAGGTTCACGATGGATCACTCGTACAGCAAGCAGTTTCGACCGTAACCATGCAGAAATCCGTTCAACGATCATCAGTCATGCTGTTGATGAACACAGAGATTACGAATTGTTAGAGAAGGACTATGTCGCCTCGGGAGGTAATTTGGATGATATTCTCAACATGGAGAGGAACATCGGTTCCGAGGCAATTCACGGTTTCCTGATGTATCGTTCTTCGCGTTCAAACCCCGTTGACCTTCTTGGGGCGATGTGGATTATTGAAGGCCTTGGAGAGAAGATGGCTCGGTCTTGGGCGGAACGGATCCAAGTATTGACTGGACTTGGTGAAGATTCTACTCGGTTCATGACCTATCATGCCCACAACGATGGAGACCATATGGAACGATTCTATGAAATGCTGAATGAAGTATGTATCGATAAGCAGACCGTTCATTCAATCGTAAAAACAGCAAAAGTCGTAGCCCGATTGTACAGATTGCAACTGGAGGAAGTAGAACATGAACTCGAATAATGTACCGTTGACTCGGAAAGAACGTAAAGCTCAGCGTAAGCGAACGAAATTGATGTCACAAAACCATGGTAGGATGCCTGCCACTTTGTCAGATGCCTTGACAGGCGACAAGAGTCTACCTCTCGACGACATCGCCAAAGAATATTGGCTTAAGGACCTCAAGAATCCTCTTCGGATCATTATTTTACCGACACTTCGAATTCTACTCAGCATCACACTTCACATCACCTATTACATCAAGCGCCTTATCCCAATTCAATGGAAAGCACATCGTTTCCTGCAATGGCAAATTTGCTTTTTCATGAAATATTTTGTTCGTCCAGAAGCTAACGTATTGATATTGAGACATTTCCAAGCAGAAAGTAATTTGCTCAATTTCGTGATTGATAATTCAGGTAAAGAAGATGTTGAACCGGTTCTCATCTATCCCAAGATGATTCGTGACTTAATGGTACAAACTTTTGTCCATCACGACCAAGGCGTACTCATGACGATGCGAGACCTTGAGGAACCTGACCGATCTCTCTGGCCCATTGAGGACAAACAACTCTCCTGGGACAACTGGCGTCCCGTTGACGTTGTTTATGGTAATCAAAAGAAAAAGTGGACTCAATTCCTAGATTTTGAAACCGCCCATGAACTCTTCAAAACATCTTTCTGCTTTTGGCTGACTGCTAAGGAATACGAGGCCGCTATCAATTCATTTCAATTTGACCATTCAGTCGGTCTTTTGATTGATGATATTGTTGGTGCAACCCATTTTGCTGACATTGCCTACAACCGATTCCCAATGATTCTTGTCGGACCAACAGGCCTCTCTTATCGTTTCTTGATGCATGGTTTTTTTGTAGAACACGTCCATGCACATCTTGAGAAAATGCGGATCAACCTTGGATTGGAGAACTGATGATGTTGGTTCGTTGGTCGGACCTGCAATCCTTGGTCTACATGGCTCTTTATCCAGGACTCATTGCATGGCAATGGATTAACGGAATTCAATGGCAACTCTATCTTCTCATGCTGATATTATCTGTTGGTTTAGCGGTGGTCCAGCACAATCATACCCACCTTCGAATGTGGCGATGGAAGCCCCTTAATCGACTTACAGATGCTTATCTGAGTGTTCTCCAGGGCATTCCGTCTTTTGTATTCTTTCCGTCGCATATTGGCAACCATCACCGATTTAATCACGGTCCGGAGGATGAAACAAGAACCTATCGTTTTGGAGGGCATCATAACCATCTTTTGGGTTACATTCTGCATCCGTTCCAAGCTTTGTTTGTAGTGGTACCAACCTCGATGAAGTTCTTGAGAAAACGAACTAAGAAAGGCGATTACCAACCTGTTTTTGAGATTACTTTGATTCTGATTTCCGTTATTATTCTGGCTCCTATTAATCTAGAACTCTGGTTGATGTTGATTCTATTGCCACAATTTCACGGTCTTCATTGGTTGCTTGGAGCCAATTATCTTCAGCACGCAGGAGCCCGTCCAAGTTCTGGTCCTGACTCATCTCATCCTTCGGTCATTGATTATTCTCGGAACTTTACCGGAGCTGTCAATTTGATTTGGTTTAACATCGGTTACCATTCTGCTCATCATGAATCTCCACGTGCACATTGGAGTGATTTACCTCGTCTTTACGGGGAGAGTAAAACCGAAATCCCCTCGTGGCTTATTGAACGCAGCCTCCTGCTCTATATCTTTAGATGGGCCAATGTTTTTTCAAGAAAAAAACCCAGTAATTTTCAAGAGGCTTAACCAAAAAGAGTAATGCATAAACCCATCATGACTAAATGCTATTGCACCGTGTAAACAGCCATGGAATCAAAGTCTCTTGTGCTTAGTTTTGTCTTGGCTTTCCTGCTTGTGGGGGCAGGATTTTCTCTTGTTGCCTTGGATTCAACGACCGAGGAAGAGGAACAGGATGAGACAGCAATCTCCGATCAGGGAAATTCTACTGCAACCGTTAACAATCCTCCAGGTGTATTGGTTGATGAACTATTTTCTATGGACTGGACAGGAATGAATGCAACGATTGGTGGCTTTGTTACCGATGAAGTACCAGAGAATGCTTCTCTATCGGTTCGGATACTCGACAATAATCTTGGCGAACTCTATGTTTACAATCTCACTCCAAGTGCAACCGGTGCTTGGTCCCTTGAAACTTCATTGCACGACCCCGGGGCCTGGTTCGTTGAGATGATTGCCACCGATGATCGGCAACAATCCAGCGAAACTATACTCAATGAATTGAAGATTGTGACTCCGGTTGAGGAACAAGTAACCCTTACGTTCCGTTGGGACGAACCGACAGAAAACGATACTAACGGTACCATAAGTGGTTTGATCATTCATCAATTTCCTGAATCGTGTTCGGTAGAATATCACCCTCTAGGACAAAGCCCAGCTCTTTTGGTACAAGGAACGATTAACAAGAGTACTGGGGCCTACAGCATTACCTTTGATACAGAGTCACACAATGCCGAAGGAGACATCATCTCAGAATGCGGTATGTTCAATCAAACTGACATTAGTGTTAGGGTTGTATTGCCGATGCCGCCAGAACCCGTTGGAGATGCGGATGGAGACGCAGTCCTTGATGACTCGGATGAGTGTCCCAGTACGCCACAGGGAGAGCCGGTATACTCGACCGGATGTTCCGACTCAGAAACCGATGACGATGAAGACGGAGTCATGAACGACATGGATGCTTGCCCAAATACGCTGCCAAATGAGGCTGTGGACGTAAACGGCTGCTCACAATCTCAATTGGACGACGACAACGATGGCGTCAACAATGCAGTAGACCTGTGCCCCGCTACTCCATCAAACGAAATAGCGGACGCAACTGGATGTTCACCATCTCAACGCGATACGGATGGAGATACAGTTAACGATGCAGTTGACCAATGTCCCAATACGCCTGCAGGCACGGCAGTTGGAGCCGATGGATGTCCAATACCCGATTGGTCGCATGAGGATTCCTTGCTTTGTCTTGATGGACAAGGTGCATGGGCAAAGGACCTCAACGGAGACGGAAACAGCTACACTGCAAATACTCGTGGTGACGGACAAGAAGGTGGTGGCGGAGGTTCTGGCCCTTGGTTCCAGTGCGAGGTTTCAGTTTCTTTTACCTCAACAACCATGCAAATTAACTCGAATGCAATACCCAACCATAACTGGCTTTCAGCATACGCTGCAAATGCTGACGAACAAACGGAATCCTTTACCATCGCTCTTGAGCCAGTAAATGACACCACTGGTGGTCATTCTTCAACCAATTGCCCCGCTGCAAACGGTGCATATGAGTGTGCTCCAGATCGTGGACCCGTTGGCGTTGCAGTAAATGGCGTGCCAATTTTCGGTCCCGAAGAAGGGCCGGGTGGAGACGCAGTTGCGCTTGAATTCCTCTACTTCAATGAAGATAGGCAACCCATTGACTTGGGCTATTGTGGAGCGCATAATGGGCCTAGTGGAGTGCACTATCACTACGATGCAATGTGCCAATTCTGGGACGACCCAAATGGCGAGACCATCGTAAATTATGATTACACAGACCTGGATTCAACGCAACACTCTCCAATCATCGGCTGGGCATTTGATGGATATCCAATTTATGGAATGTACACATGGGATGATAACGGTCAAGTTGCAGCCATGAAATCGTCTTACGAGGTTGAACGCTCTTCAGAAGGAGGAGATCAAGGTTACAATGGAATTGATGATTGGAATTACGTTAACGGGCTAGGGGACTTGGACCAATGCAACGGGCGATTTGGGGCAACTCCGGAATATCCACAAGGAACCTACTACTATGTGTCCACGCCATTGAGTGCCTCGAGTAAAACGGTCGTTAACACCGATAGCCAAACCGGACCCATGATTGGTTTTCCATACTTCCTCTTGTGCTATCACGCTGAGGCCGATATGAGCAATGCAGACGCGGGCGGCGGTGGTGGCGGTGGTCCTGGTGGCGGTGGCGGCGGTCCTGGTGGGTTTGGAGCGCAAGTGCTCTACACCAATGCCCCTGAGGTAACTTCAAACCCCACAGGATTGAGTGAATTGTTCTGGGACTTCTCTTGGCTCTGGCTGACCCTTCTCGCAGTTGGTTTCATGCTTCGAGATCGTAATTGAGGCGTTTGAATGAGAAGTTACAGCATCTGCTGTGTTTTTGTTTCATTGATGATGTTGAGCGGTTGTACAAGTGTTAAACCCGATGTTTTTGATGGTGAAGACATCGTGCCAATTGGATATCAAGCGTTTTCATTGCACGACCACACGGGGCATATTTATGGCTCTCAAAATTGGACCGAATCGGTCATCGTGGTGCAATTTATGCTCACCAATTGCCTGAATTATTGTCCAACTCAAACTCAAGACCTTTCCTCATTGTACGGTGAGTTTGAGCAAGAGATTGGCGTTGACTTGGAATTTGTTTCCATCACCGTTGACCCTTGGCGTGATAATGAAGACGCACTTGTTGACTACATGACTGCGTTCAACACCACATGGCCGATGGTTACAGTTCCATTCCTAAACGATGAGAACCTGTCCGTTATTGAGCAAGTTTGGAGCGATTTTGGAATTACTGTGACCTTGTTAGAGAGCAATAACAGTACCTCAGTTCAAGGCCGTGGACATACGGTTTACTACAACGTTGAACATACGAACGGAATTGTGTTGGTTGACCGAGATGGAATGCAGCGAGTCCGTTGGACCGATGATGATTGGAATCTCAGTGGAATCCGAAATGACATCAATTACCTTCTCGAAGGCTTTTGAAGACGATGACCAGACTCACATTTTGTGAATCGCATGACCCAGAGTGTCAAGCACTCCCTCATGAGTCATTTCTGTCATGGTTGGATGAGCATGGATGGTGTGAGCGACGTCTTCGAGAACAGCACCCATCTCAAGAGCAAGCGTCCATTCTCCAACGAGTTCGCTGATGTGTGTTCCTACTCCTTGGATTCCGAGGATACGATGGTCATCTTCACGAGCAACCACACGAATGAATCCTGCAGTTTTTTCGGCTTCTTGAGTTAAGGCACGACCGTTTGCTCCAAGTGGGAATTTCCCTACTATGATAGGGTGACCTGCTTCTTCAGCATCGTCGGGCGAAAGTCCGACAGATACGATCTCAGGTTCAGTAAATACAATCGCTGGGACAGCAACAGGGTCGTAGGCGCGTCGATGACCTGCAATGAGTTCTGCTACCATTTCTCCCTGGAAGGAAGCGACGTGGGCGAGCATTTCTCCGAGGTTGCATAGGTCTCCAATTGCATAGACACCCTTCATGTTGGTCTCACAGCGGTCATTGACCTTGACAAATCCGCGCTCATCAAGCGCAACACCAGTTGCTTCTAGGCCAGATGAAGATGGCTTTCGGCCAACGGTGACAAGTACCTTGTCAGCAATAATATGCTGCATCTTTGCCTCATCTTTTTCGTTTTTATCGATGAAATTGAGTTTCACCTTTCCGGATTTACCATCTTCAGTACCCTTCGCAAATACACCAGTGTGGACTTTAATCTTGTTTTTCTTCAAAAATAATTCAAGGGGTCTGCGAAGTTCTTTGTCAAACAAAGGCAGAACAGAGTCCATTGCTTCAACCACGGTGACTTCTGAGCCGAGCATGCGGAAGGTGATGCCGAGTTCAAGGCCGATGTAACCTCCACCAACGATGACGACATGGTTGGGTAATTCTTCAAGGGAAAGAGCTCCCCGAGAGGAAATCACATGCTCACTGTAGGGCATGAAAGGAAGTTCAATCGGTACGGAGCCTTGAGCCATGATGACGTGCTCGGCTTGGATGAGTGTTGCATCTTTACCTTCTCCAATCTTAACGGTCTTGGCATCCTCAAAGGTTGCCCATCCCGTAATCAGTTCTGCTCCTGCATTCTTCAAAAGCGCTTCAACGCCCTTGTTGAGCCGGTCAACGATGTCTTCTTTCCAGCCAACGAGGTTGGCCATGTTCAATTCAGCAGGACTTGGGATTGAAATCCCCATGTGACCGTCTTTTTTGGCGTGCTTTGCCAAGTTGTGGAAGGTATGTGCTGCATGGATGAGTGCCTTTGAGGGAATACATCCACGGATAAGGCAGGTGCCTCCTGCACGCTCACCTTCTACGATGATGGTCTTCAATCCGAGTTGAGCGGAACGGATAGCAGAGACATATCCGCCAGGGCCTGCTCCAATAACGAGTACTTGACATTGCTTTGTTTTCACGCCATCACCTCACATAAAAATTGTTGCGGGGTTCTCTAAGTAAGTTTTTACCAACTGTACGAGGGTAGCACCGTCATGGCCGTCGACAACACGATGGTCCCATGATGAAGAGAGGTTCATCATTCGTCGAACAACAACATGTCCGTTGCGAACGACGGCACGGTCCTTGGCATTGTGCACTCCAAGGATACCCACTTCTGGCTTGTTGATAATCGGTGTTGCTCCAAGACCACCAAGGCGTCCAAGGCTGGTGATGGTGAAGGTTGAGCCACTTAGGTCGTCAACACCTGCCTTTCCGTCCCGTGTAGCAGATGTGACACGAACCATTTCGGTTGCGGAGTCCCAGATGTCCATCGCTTCAACGTGCTTGACTACTGGGACATACAGTCCACGGTCTGTTTGTGTTGCTATGCCGAGATTGATGGCTTCATGGCGTGTTACGACATTGGCCTCATCATCGTACAATGCATTGCATTCTGGACGTTGCTCCAAGGCCTTGACAAGGGCTTGCATGATGAACGGAAGATAGGTGAGTTTTGGCGCACCCTCTGGTCGTGTTGCGTTGAGATGCTGACGAAGTTCTTCCAATGCAGTGACGTCTACTTCTTCAAAATACGAGAAGTGAGGAATTGTACTGTACGATGACATCATGCCGTCAGCAATTTTTCTGCGAAGCCCGATGACCTTGATGTCCTCGGTACCGTTTCGCTCAACTCGAGCACTTCCTCCAACAGGACGAGCACGGGTTGCACCGGATGCACCCCCAGCAATGTGACGGTCAAGGTCTGCGTGACTGATTCGGCCAGCAGGTCCGGAGCCTGAAACGATTTGGAGGTCAATGTTTGCAGATCGTGCTCGCTGACGAACTGCGGGAGATGCTAGAGCCTTGGTTCCAGCAGCGCGAGCCACGGGCGCCGCAGCAGGTGCTGCTTCAACGGGTGGAAGTGATGGGGCTGGTGGTGCTTCGGCAGGTTCTTTCTTTGCAGGAGGTGTCTCTTTTGCAGGTGCAGGTTCTGGAGCACTCTCTTCGGTTGAGTTTCCATCTCCTTCAACTTCAAAAACGATGCAAACTGATCCAACTGGGATAATGTCGCCGGCTTCACCGACCATACTTGTCACGGTACCTTCACAGGGAGCAGGGATTTCCACAGTCGCTTTATCGGTCATCACCGAGAGAATCGGGTCATCTTCTTTGACGCTGTCACCAACGGCGACCATCCACTCGACAATTTCCCCTTCTACAACGCCTTCACCGATATCGGGTAGCTTAAATTCAAATGTTCCCATGTTTATTCCTCCTGTGTTCTCTTTATGGCTTCAGCAATCCTTGACGGACTTGGAAGGTAATCCCACTCAGTGGTGTGCGGGAACGGCGTATCCCAGCCCGTAACCCGCTGTATTGGTGCTTCAAGGTGGTAGAAGCATCGCTCCTGAATTGATGCACTCATCTCCGCTCCAAAACCGCTTGTTTTAGGGGCTTCATGAACGATGACGCAACGCCCAGTTTTCTTGACAGAATTGACAACTGCATCTCTGTCCCATGGGACCAATGTTTGCAGGTCAATGAGTTCACAGTCAATACCGGAGTCTTTGATGCCTTGCTCACATACGTGGACCATTGCACCCCAGGCGATGACCGTACAAGCTGAACCTTCTTTGACAATGTTAGCCTCTTCCAGCGGTATGGCGTAGTATCCTTCTGGGACTTCACCTTCCGGATGGTCGTTCCATGTTGGAACATTGTGCGGGTCGCCATAGAACGGCCCACGATAACATCGCTTGGGTTCAAAGAAAATCACTGGGTCGTTGCATTCAATAGCGCTTGTTAAGAGCCCCTTTGCATTTCGTGGATTCGAACAATAAACAACTTTGAGTCCAGGTGTGTGAGTAAACTGAGCCTCGGGTGATTGTGAGTGGTGATGGCCACCTTTAATGCCTCCTCCGGAAGGTGTTCTGAACGTAACAGGACTCGTGAATTCTCCTCCAGAACGATGTCTTAGTTTTGCGATTTCATTGACAATTTGGTCGTATGCCGGGAAAATATAATCGGCGAATTGGATTTCAGCAACCGGTCGTAGTCCGTTAATTCCCATTCCCATTGCTATGGCTGCGATGCCGCCCTCTGCAAGCGGTGAATCAAACACTCGGTGCGGCCCAAACTTTTCTTGGAGGCCTGCAGTTACTCGGAATACGCCGCCAAAGTAACCGACATCTTCACCAAAAATAACGACATTGGGATCGCTCTCAAGTTGATGTGCTAGAGCGGAGTTTAGAGCTGCTATCATGTTCATTTTTGCCATAATACCACCTCACTTACCCAATTCCTCACGCTGCTCTTGGATGTGCCAAGGGACCGTTTCATACACTTCGGTAAAGATAGTGGATGCAGGAGGGTAAGGGCCGGTCGCAAGATCGCCGAATTCACAGGCTTCTTTGTAAGCAGCCATGACTTCTGAATCTATTTTTTCTGCAAGCTTTTCGTTCTTTTTGTCGTCCCACTCACCGATCTTAACGAGATGCTCACGCAGTCGCTCAACGGGGTCGCCACCTGGCCAGTATCCCGCCTCATCTTGAGGTCTGTATGCGGAAGGGTCGTCGGATGATGAGTGTGCTCCAGCACGATAGGTGTAGACTTCAATGTGAGTTGGACCCAAACCTGCTGAGGCTCGTTGGCGAGCCCATTTTGTTACGCTGTACAAAGCGAGGAAATCGTTCCCATCCACACGGATTGATGGGATGTCATAGGCCAGACCGCGTTCGGCAAACGTACGACCTCCAGTGGCCAAAGATACGTGAGTTGAAATGGCCCACTGGTTGTTGACTACGTTGAGGATTACCGGCGGCTTGAACGTTGATGCGAAATTGAGTGCGTAATGGTAATCTCCCTGCGCTGAAGTACCGTCTCCGAGCCATGATATACATGCCTCGTCAAGGCCTTTGTAGGCGCTTGCCATGGCCACTCCGACCGCTTGGGAAAACTGGGTTCCAACCGGTGAAGAAATTGAAATGAATCTGCCTTCTTTCCAAGTGTAGTGGACGGGCATCTGTCGTCCACGGACGTTATCTTCGGTATTGCCAATGCAGTGGCAAATCATGCTGACCATGTCTCTTCCACGTACAAACTGAGCTCCCGGTTGACGGTATGAGGGGAAAATCCAGTCGTCGTTCTCGAGGGCCATGGTTTGTGCGATAGCGACCGCTTCTTCTCCGAGGGAGCGCATGTAAAATGAAAGTTTTCCAGTTCGTTGCATCTTTATCATTCGGTCGTCAAATATGCGAAGTCGCATCATGTATTCAAGACCTTGAATGAGTTCAGATGCGTCCAAGTTAGGGTTCCATTCACCTTCTGCGATGCCTTCGTCGTTGAGTACTCTGACCAATCCTGAGGCGTGAGGTGCGGTATCTTGAGCCGAGCAGGTTGCGGGGTCAGGGCGATTCAAATCACCCGGTTGTTCAACGAATTTATCACCGAAAGAAGGAGTATCTCCCGGACGGAACGGAGCTACGCCAATCGTGTAAGGCGTGGTTGTAACCGTACTTCTCTCCGTCATTGCTTCACCTCAGGGCAAGTCCACCTTAAGTGGTGTCGGTGGGTTGCTTTGGGGGCCTGCGACCCGCACGTAGGCACCCGGCATGGATTCTTGGTTGTCAGGGTCGTTTGTTTTTCGGTACAAAAGGCCGGCCTTGAACGATGAACGGACCAGGGGCCCACTAGCGATTCCAGAAAACCCGATTTCAATAGCATGTTGTGCCCAAATGTCGTACATTTCGGGCTCCGGGAATCGATCTACTGCGAGATGCTTTGGAGATGGAGCCAAGTATTGACCGATCGTGATGAGATCAACTCCAGCATCTCGCAGTAGATGGAGTGCATCAATTATCTCGTCATCTGATTCCCCAACTCCTACCATGATGGAAGATTTTGTGAGGATGTCCGGTCGTAAGACTTTGGCTTGGCGAAGGATTTCAAGAGATTGTCCAAATGATGCTCTCGCATCACGAACGGTTGAATCCAATCTTGGTACGCATTCCACATTGTGAGCAAATACTGACAGTGGGCTTCCGTCGAGCAAATGAGCCAAAGCCACGTGGTCTCCTGCTAAATCGGAGCAAAGGAGTTCCAATGTGACCTCTGGCGACTGCGCATAGACTGCATCAATGCATTGCTTGTAATGGTCTGCTCCACTGTCGCTTAGGTCGTCCCGGTTCACGACCGTTACCACCGCATGGCGCAAGTTCATCGAGCGAACAGCCTCAGCGAGGTGAGCAGGTTCTTCGGGATCAAGTGCAGGGGGCCGTTTGATGGTACCCACTGCGCAAAAACGGCACCCACGAGTACATTCTTGACCCGCAATCATGAAGGTTGCATCACCGGATGCCCAACAGTCATGGATGTTCGGGCAGCGAGCCTCTTCGCAAACGGTGTGAAGTTTGTTATCCTTGACGGCAGTTTTGGTAGAATTAAAAATGGCTTGCTGCTTGCCATTAGGTAGGCGAGTCTTGAACCATGATGGCAGCCTACCTTGGCGCTTTGGAGCGGTTTCAGAATCGCTGATTTGAGCAGCCATAGGGAGCGGTTTTCCTGCCATTCATCTTCCCCCTTGGTATAGGGCAGTTGGAGTCCATCAAAAAGGTGTGCGATGGGTTTTTTTTTGACCAAGTGGTGCAACAGGTGCATGAAGTCATACGAGGTTTCATGAATTGAATCCGTCCAAAGCAGATTATGAGCCGCCAAGCTGTATTGATTACCGGTGCTGGGCAACGACTCGGAGCGGCAACTGCAATGCGGCTTATGGATGCAGGTTGGTTTGTATTTATTCACGTACGTTCTTCTTTAGATGCGGCACAAAAATTACTGGAAAAATCAGTGGCTCGTAACGGCAAAGAATGCGGTCAAATTGTCCAAGCCGATCTAACAGATGACGCCCAACTTCAGCGCCTGGTTGAAGATATCAAAAAGCACGAGTTGATCGAAGAGAACGGCCTTGCAGGATTGGTGCATAATGCTTCGTTCTATAGTCAATCAACATTCCAAGAAACATCATTGGAAGTCTACAGGAATTTGAACCGGCTGCACATGGAAGCCCCCTACTTCCTAACACGAGAATTACTCCCTGAATTGAAGGCAGCAGAAGGCGCAGTCATAGGCATTGTTGATACTTCTTGGGGGAAGGCTTGGGACGGTCTTGCTCATTACACATCCAGCAAGGCAGGTCTTCGCCAATTGATGTTGAATCTCGCCGGAGAACTTAGCCCAGGTGTGACCGTTAACTGTGTTGCCCCAGGGGCTATTATGGCCGCAGATTGGGAATCAGAGCATTTCACCAGTGTATTGGAGCGTGTCCCAATGGGCCGTTCCGGAAAGGCTGAGGATATTGCCGCAGCAGTCCATCATCTTCTTGAATCACCCCACCTCTCAGGCCAAGTCCTCCATGTGGACGGGGGTTGGTCGATAGATGATGCTTGAGTTTCATTGAAGAGGGAGTGCGCCGCCCCGTGGAATGCAGGGGTGGCTGAGGTGGTCAAAGGCGCCGGGCTTAAGATCCGGTCCCGTATGGGTTCGTGGGTTCGTATCCCACCCCCTGCACCATATTCCGGCTCCTTTGAGTTGCATTGCATAACGACATATGTTGATGCATCCGAGGCAAAACCGTTTAACACCCCCTGCACCACGGAGGGTTGGTGAACAAGATGCTGTACAGCAAATCTACGACCGGTTCTAACTCAGTCGCCTTGTTTTTGGCAGCCCTAATGGTTCTTTCCACCAGCGCCGTATTGTTCGCTTCCAACGATGCCAATCAAGATGTCCTAGCAGACGAGAATCCGGTCGTTTATCGAAGTGCTGACCAGCAAACATACGAGCTTTACATCGATAAAGCCAACGAGACCGTTGGCGGGAAAGGGACCATTACAACCATTGAACCTACAGGCGATTCACAAACAGAAAGCGCCATAGGGGGTTTGGAATTTAGATCTGCTGAGATGATTAGCAATTTGTACGTCAACGGTACAGGTGCGAGCAACAACGCCCGATTATCGATTTACTTACAATTCAGTGGCACCGACGGGTCTACGGCCACGGTCACATTTTCATTGAAATCAGGCGATTCGCAAGTTGCCTCGACATCCATTGATTTGAACAACCCTTGCAACTCAAACCCGGCTGCTCTTCAAAACCGCTGTGACAATTATGACTTCATTGAAGTTGAGTTCGATCTTCCTACCGATGGTTTTACTGTCCCCAAAGGGAAGCAACTGAAAATTCGAATTGATGCCCAAGCCACCTGTGAAGGCAATACCGGTGGGCTATCAGGTTGCGATGTCGAGTTTGAATATGGAAACCCCACTAGTGCAAACACGTATTCAAGATTGCAAATTCAGACCAATGCACTGGCTGGCTCTTCCGTTCGCGTTCACAATTGCAGCGGGGACAACGGTTGCAATTGGAACGATGCAGAAAAACTAGAATGGGCTCCAAATCATAGATTGGAATACAGAGAGATGCGCTTTTCTGTTGAAGTCAGTGATTCCTTTGGCCGGGACGACATAGAAGATGTGAAGCTGATCATGTACACGCCAAACAACGCTAACGCCGTGTTCCAAGAAGACTTTGAGGATGACGACCTCAAACTCGACAACAATGGGTTGGTGGGGATTTTCAACTACACTGCGTCGGGATTAGCCTCAGGAGAATATGATATAAGTTTGGAAATCAGCGATATTCAAGGTCATACATTTGCATACGAGCACCCTGGAATTGAATTTTTAGAACACGATATTTACCTCAGTCTACCTCAGAATCAACCGGATGTAGTACTCTATGCCCCAGGACAAACCAGTAGAGTTGAATTCTTGGTTGAGCACATTGGCTCATCATCAGCAAGTTTGGATGTAGTCCTTGATTTGGTAAACAACCTCCCTTCGGAATGGGCTGACCCGCTATGGAGCCAAGCAAGCGGCTCTTACACGCTTACTGGTGGAGGTGCATCATCCATTGCAGAATTGAGGCTCGAAGTGCCAGAAAGTGATCTTTCTGACGCACCGGAATATCTCAATATCGAAGCGCGTGTTTACGCAACGAACGACCAGGGACAAACCGAAGAAGTTGCGATTAAAAGCTTGCGGATTGCCTTTGAAGAAGTTGATGTTTTCGCACCCCCTCGTATTTCAGTGTATGAGGATGTAGAACATCAAAAACAAATTGCAGATTCCACTCGGCCCGAGGCATTTGACGAGGGACTATCGCACTATGTGGACGCCACAAACGGTAGCGAGAATTTCTACATTGACATCTTCAATTCTGGATTTGACACAGACTCGTTTAAAATCCGAGTCCTTGAACAACCTGATGACTGGGACTACCGCTTCTACGTCAACGGAAGCACATCCGATTTGCCGGTTGAAACCATTTATCACATTACTCCCGATGTCGGTTCAACTCAACTCGTAACCATTCGCATGGAAGTGTTTACTCCTGAAGACCGTGACACCCTCGATATAGGTCTATTTTCCCTCGCAATTGCGAGCAAAGAGAGTTCAGAACTTAGAACCGATATCGCCTTCACCGTTCATCGTACGTTTGGGATACTGGCTGAGGTTATTGCCGACAGCGACGGTGTTGGTGAAGGTAATCTCCTTGGTCAAGTTGGCCCTGTCAGCCCAAATCAAGATGTTTGGTATAACTTCCGGATTTCGGATACATCTGGGACAGCTGTCGTTGAAACTACATGGAAAATCATCAATCCACGCGACCTGTCAAGAAACGCAGAAAACAACCCGAAGTACACTGCATGGGACTACACCATCTCCAACGAGACAAGTGACAATATTTTGATTGTTAACTTACCTGCGGAAGGGTATGTCGACCTGCGTCTCGACATCCAACTAAACGGTCAAGTTGAAGCTGGCGAACACATCGTATACACTCGCATTATTGAAGAGGGTGTAGAGGAGGAAAACGACCCGAGGCAATTTGACCTCCCGGTCAAAGTAATCATCAAGGAAGACGTCGTTCCCGGCCGCATTGAGATTACAGCAAAGAGTGAAGCTTCTCGCTTTTCGGCAGGAGAAGAGAAAAATCTTGAATTTAAGATTACAAATCTTAACAACGTTGAACTCGACATGGTGATCCTACTTGACGAACCGGTCGGATGGGATGGGGCACTGCGAGCATCATCCAACCAGTTGGGCGGAGAATTTCTCATCCTGAAACTTGCCGCTTATGAAAGTAAGGATTTCAATCTCAAACTGACCGCACCCGAGTCGCTCAAGGACAGTGCATCTGTGGATTTTGAGTTCAAGGTAACTCCCATGAACAACGAAACACCTTATGCTGAGGATTATGAGCAGACGTTCAACTTCCAATACATTACCGAATGCAGCGGAGCTTCATGTCTCTTTGGAGAACTGATTGACCCTGAACCTCAGACAATGGTATTTTATGTCATTCTTGGCGCTCTTCTTCTCTATGCTGCCCGCAGAGGTCGTGGGCAAAACCACTCCAAAGACACTTTCATCGAAGTTGAGAAAGAAACGGATGAATTGTTCTCTGAAGAGGACGAAGAGTTGTCTTCAGAAGAGCCTGAACCCGTCTTGGCTGCTGATGAGGATGATGAGTTGGAATTGCTTGACGAATTGGACGAACTTTGAACCGAATAATCCACGGTTTTGAGTCGGTTGTATGAACATCGTACCATTTCCCTTATGAGGCATCAGACACACCCGTTCTCGTGAGAACCATGCTGACAGGCTCGAATGCATCTGCCGCGACTCCTCAATGGCGCCAATTAGAGCGTAAAAAAGCCGTTAAATCGGTGTTTTTGACGCTTTTGATGGTGTTATCATCACTTGCCTCGATAGAGTATCTATCCATCGATGTGCAGGCTGCATCGGATCAGGATGGTGACGGGTTAACATACGGTCTAGAATACCTCATGAATACTCAGCCCAATGATCCCGATTCTGACAACGATGGTCTACCCGATGGGTGGGAATGGAAATACGGCCTTGACCCACTTTCCTCAAGCGGTGCTGACGGTGCTGTTGCTGACCCTGATGGCGACGGTATGTCCAATCTACAAGAATACACTTACCTCATGCCAAGCGGTTGGGATAACCCGAGCACTGGTTCAGTCCTTGAGAACGGCGTATGGTGGAACGGAACAATTCCGGTAAACGATTGGAATGAAGAAGACTCAATGCAATACAACCAACCTGCTTGTGGCGATTCCGGTTCAGATGGAACAGGAAGCATCATTCTTTGTGATGAAGACCCGGTGGGTAACATCTGTGCAAATGGATTTGACGATGATAAAGATGGATTTGTTGATGCTGCGGATTCCGATAATGACGGCGACGAAGATTGCTTGAGCGACGACGATGATGGCGATGGCCTCATCGACGAGGATCCTGCAGGATGGGATACTGACGGGGATGGAATGAACGACGGATGGGAAGCCGCAAACAACCTCAATGCAACGTCTCCTTCCAACGCAGACGGTCCAAACGGAGACCCAGACGGTGATGGTTTGACCAACCTGATGGAATACGTCAACCCTTCATGGACTACGATGTGTGGTTCATCACCTTGTTTTAGAAACGGTCCCGATGGCATCGTTACTGAGACGACTTCACCGTGTGATCCCGTTCAAGGAGTTGGCCCGGGTGGGTGTGCGACCTACACGGCTGAGGTTGACGGAATCACTTCTACAAATCCACAGGTTGCAGATACAGACGGCGACGGACTCAACGATTCATACGAAGCCTTGACCTTACTTACTGACCCCACTTCAGCAGATACAGACGGCGATGGGATTACGGATGGCGTAGAGGTTAACGGAGCATATGGATCCCCTGCACAAGCAAGCGACCCTAGGGATAACAACACGGATGACGATGCTTTTGACGATGGTGAGGAAGATACCAACTTCAACGGTTTAGTCGATGAAGGAGAAACGGACCCAACCCGCAGAGAAGACGCGGGAGATGAAGATAATGATGGTATACAAAACTGGGAAGAGAATCTCACATGTACCTTCTGGGACGTTGCCGATACAGACGGTGGCGGAGTTAGCGATGGAGATGAGCGAAACATCAGTCACGCAACAGATCCATGTGATTCACTGGTG
>CAXAHZ010000002.1:0-28717 GCA_963968875.1 uncultured euryarchaeote | reverse complement strand
TTCTCGTTTTACTTGGGATGGCTTGGTTGGTTGATTTTGCAGAAGCCCCGATTCCAATTAACTTGCTGTCCTATGCACCGTTTCTGGGCTTTTTCGGCTTCAATTTCTACTCTTGGCTGACCATCCTTGATTCACCCGATTTCATGAATGGACTGCCTCTGAAGGTTCCTGATCTAATCCGTGCAAAGGTGGTTGTATATTTCTTGGCGACATCCTGGATCTCATTGATTTTCATCGTTTTAATGGCGTGGCGATTGGACGAATGGGCGTCGCTGCCGACGAGCATTATCGTTATGTTTGCGAATTCAATATACATCGTTGCATTGACGGCGTTTCTCATGGGCCTTCGGCCGAATAAAGCAATCTTCGACGCTTCAATTATGATATGGTTTTGGATTGGCACCGTCCTTCCGCTGCTTGGTTTATTTTTGCTTTCCTTCACTCAAGGCGACGTTTCACTGTACGGTAACTGGTGGGAGCGAGCCTCTCAGGATGGTCTTGCAGCAACCGCCCAGATGTACGATGAATCAATGGTTCAGCAAGGTTACATGGGTATGATTTTGATCTCAATATTCCTTATCTTTGCCTCGGGAGTCTTATGGAAGCTCATGGACCGCCGTTGGGGTCGAGCCGAGTTCTCAAACTGAATTCTTTCGCCATCAACTGGGGGTATGTTCTTGAGCGTTACTCGCAGGCCTACCTTCATGGCTCAGGTGTATGCAGTTTGCGGAATGCCTGGGTCCGGTAAGGGCGAATTCGCATCTGTACTCTCCGATGATGGGATTCCAGTTGTGTCAATGGGGGACATGGTTCGGGCTGAAGTTCGCTCTAGGGGGCTCATGGAAAACCCAAGCATATTCGGAGAGATCGCTGCCGATTTGCGAGCAAAATTTGGAGAGGATGTTCTTGCAGTCCGTCTTGGAGACAAGGTCGATGAATTGCTTCAAAGCCATACCGTCGTCCTTATCGAAGGATTGAGAGGGACTGCGGAACGAAGCGTATTTTCTTCTCGTTGGGGCGATGGATTCCAAACGGTTGCGATCGATACTTCGGAGGAGTTGAGGTTTGTTAGAATTCAACAACGAGGTCGCTCTGAAGATGGAGATCGCACTGCCTTTGAAGTGCGGAACCAGCGTGAGGTCGGTTGGGGTCTTGATGTTCTCATTGAAGAAGCCGACACGGTGATTACCAACAATCTTGATTTGGAGTCGTTTTTATCTGCTTGTGAAGCATGGTTATATTCGGTAAAAAAGTCGTGAAAAAACTTCCAAGCCGGCTTTGGTCAAAATGACCGCAGGGAGCCCTTTTGAGACAATTTTTCACCCAAGTGTTATAGTCGGGGATAGATTGTAGCAAAATGCGTTCGGCGAAGGGGATGACCATGGCAAGAAAAAAAGGTGGTGGAGAACGACGTCAGAGAGCCAAACAACGTGCCCAATACGACGAGTTGGACAAGTATCCAGTTTTGCCACCTCACGCCTTTGCTCGTATCGTTCGTGACAGGACAACGTTGAACATAATTTACCAAATCATTGAGCCGCCGATGACCAAAAAAGAACAAGAGCAGCGAGATGAAATTCTGGATATTTTCATTCGTTCCCTCACGGCAAACATCGAAGAAATTGATTCCAATCCGGATGCCTATGTCCGGGCGGCCATGGATAAAGTCATCAAGGCCTACAGTATGAAAATCAACAAGAAATCCAAATCTAAGATTTTCTATTACCTCCGCCGTGACCTAATTGGCTACGGGAAGATGGACGTTCTCATGAACGATGTTAACGTTGAAGATATTTCTCTTGACGGTACGAACGTGCCGATTTTTGCCTACCATCGTAAATTTGAGTCCGTTGAAACAACATGCGTATGGGAGACGGACCACGAATTGGAGTCTTATGTCATCAAACTCGCGCAACGTTGTGGGAAACACATCTCCGTTGCTGAACCGCTTCTTGACGCTACGTTGATGGATGGTTCAAGAATTGTCATGAAACTTGGCCGTGAAGTATCAACTCGCGGTTCTGCTTTCTGTATTCGACGGTTCAAGGATGACCCGTTCTCACCTGCCGATATCGTTGCATTCCGGACCATGTCCTCATTAATGACTGCCTATCTATGGATTGCCTTCCAGAATGAAGTGCCCATGCTCTTCGTAGGCGGTACGGCATCAGGAAAGACAACAACCCTCAACGCCATGTGCATCTTTATTCCATGGCAGATGAAGATCGTCTCCATCGAATCAACCCGCGAAGTCAACATCCCTCAGCCGAACTGGGTTCCAGGTCTAACCAGACAAGGATTTGGTGGTGAATCAACCGATGGTGTGATTGGAGAGTTCGAGTTGCTCAAAGCCGCCCTCCGTGAGCGGCCAGAATACATCATTGTTGGTGAAATTCGTGGTGCTGAGGCTTACGTTCTGTTCCAAGCAATGGCTACCGGACACTGCGCATACTCTACAGTTCACGCAGACTCGGTTCCGTCTCTTGTTCACCGGCTGGAGAACAAACCGATCGATATTCCTCGGGTTTTACTACCAGCTCTCGAAGCGTGCGTCATTCAAATCCAAACCCGTATCAACGGGAAGCGTGTTCGTAGAACCAAACAGATTGTGGAAATTGTTGGTATTGACCCGAACTCAATGGAAGTCATCACCAACGAAGTGTTCCGCTGGGACGTCACAACCGATGATTTCATCTTTAGTGGAAAATCATATGTTCTTGAGAAAATCATGGTCAAAATAAATTTCAGCCAAGAAGAGATGCGCCGTGAGTTGAGGACTCGAAAGAGGATTTTGGAATGGATGGTTCTCAATGACATCAGAAAAGCAGATCAGGTTTCTCAAATCGTAACTGAGTATTATGTGCGACCGAATGAGATTATGGCCCGTGTTGACGGATTAAAGTGATTTCAGTAAAGGCGGGATGAATGCATGGACCTAACGGCATGGCAGCGAATCTGTAACCGCATTCTTGGTGGTTTCGTTCGTAAGCGTGCCCGCAATGACAAGGAACTGTCTGCGAACCTTGTCAAAGGTTCAATGCCAATGATGCCCGAAGTCTACCTTGCAACCGTCATCGTCACAAGCATCGCTATCGCCTTAATTTCTTGGGGCGTAGTTGGTATATTTTTCTTCCCTGAAATTGGAGTGATTGCGTTTTATGAAGGAATTCAAGACGCTTCTTCTGTCGCTCCGTGTTTTGAATGGGAGTATTGGAACCCAGATATGGTAAACAATGCATTGCCCGGAAACGGCTGTCCTGAATACACCCTTCAGGTCTTTCCGCCATTCTTGAAAATTCTTATCATTCTCATTGGTGGATTTATAATCCCCTACATCGCATTCAAGCACAACAAAGGCGGAGCGGCACGAGAAGCAAAGCGTCGTGGAGACATGATCGAGAAGTATTTGCCCTATGCTGCGTCCTATACCGCAGCGATGTCAGCGGCTAACGCAACACCGAGCAAAATTTTCCGTTCTCTTGCGATGAACAAGGACATTTATGGAGACGTGGCGGACGATGCTGCTATGGTTTATCGCGACGTCACTCTACTCGGCTACGACCTTATCACTGCGATGAAAATGAGCGTCGACCGGGCTGCTTCTGTTTGGCTCACTGAATTTTTCCAAGGCATGGTGGGGACACTGACTGCTGGAGGTCAGCTCAAGTTGTATTTCCTTAACAGGGCGGAGCACTACATGCGTGAAAACCGAACCCGATTACAGATGTTCTTGGAATCGATTGCACTTCTTGCAGAATCATACATTGTTGTTGCCGTCGCTATGCCTCTGTTTCTCATCGTCATGCTCGTCATTATGTTCTGGGTATCGGGTTCGGGTGCTCAAATGAGCGAGAGTATGCTTTACGGAATTGTGCTTGGATTTATTCCGATGATTCACGTAGCGTATGCTGTTTTAGTTTACACCAGCAGTAAGGAACAAGACATGTAGAAGGAGGTGGGATTGTGGCACGTAAAAAAGAGAAACTTACGGTTAATTTGGACCTTCCCAAAGACGACTCCACCATGACTCGTCTTTACATCATTCTCTTTTTCTCAATTATTCTTGGACTCTCATCGGGACTGTTTTGGATTGCAAATTCCGGGTTTGTACCAACTCAAAACGGTGAACCGATGTTTACGAATATCTACTGTGGAGCGACTGCACAAGATGAGGCAGGTAATCCAACAGGGGAATACTTCCAAACGAATCAACAACCCAATTACGAGGCCAATGAAACATGCTCAATTCTTCAAGACCGTCCAGACCGAGTCACATGGGAAGGAGAAGAATGGGACTTGGTCACGAAACGAGGTAAGAACTTCGATGTCCCTGGTGTCTCCGACACCGCAACTGGAACCGCAGTGGTCCTACAGCCACTCTGGCTAAATTGCACCGTGGAAGCATCAACCAATGCTGAATACACCGTCGCTATCCGATCACAATCAGGGGAAATCATCGATTATTACAACGGAACGGCAAATTCCGATGATTGTGGCATTGAACTCCTTACCATTGCACCGGGGCCGCGTTACGAACTCATGTTCCTTGCTGCAGATGAAAGTCAATACCTGAACAAAGTAACCTTTGACATGACCGTGCATTACTTTGACGGCATCCCTGCAAACATGAACAACATGTCATTATGGCTTGGTCCAGAAGTCGGTGTTGGTCCGGTAAAACTTCACCCTACCATCTTCCTCAATTTCTTCGGTTTGACCTTCTTTATGTTCATCTTCCCAGCCTCATATTATTGGGAAAAAGTGGAATATAGAAAGAATGAGATTGAAGAAAAGTTCCCTGACTTCCTGCGAGATCTCGCAGAATACTGGAAAGGAGGTCTATCGATGACAGTAGCCGTTCAAACCCTTGCGACGTCTGAATATGGGGCACTCAATGACGAAGTCAAAAAGATGTCAGACCAACTGAGTTGGGGTATCAAATTTAGCGACGTGATTTTACAATTCGCAGAACGTGTGGGGACGCCTTTGGTTCGTCGTGCTATTACACTTATTGCAGAAGCCGACCGTGCAGGTGGTAAGATCTCTGATATTCTTGTGACTGCAGCCAACGACTCCAGAGAATTGAAGTTCTTAGAAGCCGAACGTAAACGGGCCATTGGATCTTATATTGCGGTTATTTGGACCTCGTACTTCGTTTTCCTTGGTGTTATTGTAGTTCTTGCAAAGGTGTTTATCCCGGCTATTGCGGGCTCAAACTCGAGCGGTGACGATGGTGGAGATAGCGGCGGTTCAACCATTGGTAACATGACCATCAGGAACATTGACCCGCTGTTTTTCCTGACCATTTTCTATTACGGAGTTACGATGCAAGCATTGGGTAACGGCTCAATGGCTGGATTGATGGCTACTGGACGATTTTCAACTGGATTCAAGCATTCGGGAATGATGATTCTCGTTGCTCTAGTCATCTTTAATTTCGTTGCATTTTCGCCGGATTTAATCGGCGTTACCGAGATCCCGGGCCTTAATCCCTCGAGGGGAACATTCGTCCCGACGCCACTTTACTGGGGTTGATGGATTGAAGGCAAATGACGAAGGTCAAATTCACATCCTTGAGATGTTGACCTTGTTTTGGTTGTTCTTCATGTCGGCCACCTTTCTTATTCGTGTTCATGTTCCAGACTCTCAGTCAGTCGCTTTGGACGCTTCCCTTGAAATGGCGGGCAACGATGCGATCCGCTATGGCTTGGGTCTTGACGCTGAACTTACTGGAGACAATCGTCTCGAGGAATTATTGGAAAGCGACGACCGGGAAGGAGTTTGTGAGCTGCTTCAATCCGCTGTTGCGCCTGGAAAAGAGGCCAATTGTTGGTTAGCAAAAGACAGTTCAGTATCAACACCGCATGGAACGGTTGGCACTCCTTCTGGTGGAACAGTTGCCGTTCATCAATTGGTCGTTGTTGGAGCGCACGCATGGACCGTCACTCTAGATGTTTGGGCACGTGGAGGCGGTGCATGATGCAGGAGAGTAAATTGTCCGAACGTGATGGTGCTCAAATGCTGCTCGCAACCGGAGTCGTTCTTCTGATGTCCCTGCTCTCAATGGCTGTCTTCGGCGTAAAAGTTGCCGGATTGACGATACCTCACGATGCTGCTTCAGACGATGTGATCGTGGCGACCGAGGAAGTTATGGAATCCCTTCAGTCGCTTTCACAAGCCCGCACAGACATGTGGGTCGCCGGTGGACTCGAAGGAAGTGAGGCCGCTGGTTTAGCAATCGAGACGGTACATGACGACTTGCTCCATCATGGGGAATTAAGAGGTGTAGAAGTTAAACTCACCAATATTTCGATATCTGAAAGCGGTGTAAATCAACTCAACGTAACCGGTCAACTTGGTGTTTCAGACGGGGAAGCAATGCTCAGTGTTGATGTGGCGTTCACCCTCAATATCTGACGCTATGAGTGATGTTCATCGATAGCTCGGTTGAATAGAGTAAATATTCGTTCAACATCATCGTCCACACGAGTCGGGTCAACAATTGGCCAACGTGCTATTTTTGCTCGTTCTATGAGGCCGTCTTGGATTTGACGGATCCGAGAAAAGCCCGCAAGATAGCGGTCTGCCCGCCTGTAAGATTGCGCATCCCTTGATTTGAGCATCTCTTTGTGAAGGCGTTCTTCATCAACACTCATGACAACACCAAAAGCAATACCTCCTGCATCTTCCCAAGAGCGCAATAATCGCGCACTCGGATTGATGTGAACTCCTTCAATCAACAAATCAATTCCTTCTCTTCTCGCTCGGTCAATGGTGGCTTGTATTCCTTCTTCTACGGCCAAACTTGTTTCAGACCAATCGATAACCGCTTCTCCACTTTCTCCAATTGAAAACGACGACCGATGGAGTCCGGGGGTGCCGTGGTCAGGGTCGCTAAGCCTCATCACTTCCCGAATCGCATCGGTTGATACGATTCGTGTGAACCCTGCCCGGGAAGCAAGACCGACCGAAGCCGTTGACTTACCAACGCCGGTTGCCCCAGCAATAACGAGCAACCTCGGTGGGCGTGTAACAAACGTCTTCGCTGTCGCATGTGCTAAGCCTACCCGCTGGGACATACGATGTACGTGGCGAGGTGAGCACATGAGGCTTCTCCCCTTCATAGGAGGGTTTTGAGCACATTGAGTAAGTGGATGGAGCACCGATGTGCCTTTGAAGCGGGTCCACATGGACTGGACATGGGCGAAGAAACAATGTCGATTGGTGGAGAATGGGTAGCATCATCTGATGGTGCTACAAGTGATGTATTGAATCCTGCAACAGGAAAAGTCATGGCTACTGTTCCACGCGCCACTGTTGAAGATGTCAACCGTTGCGTTGAGGCATCCCGTGCTGCTTTAGCCCACTCTGACTGGAAGAACATGGACCCCGCCCAGCGTGGAAGAATCTTGAATAAAATGGCTCAAGCCACGTATGCTAATGCAAAATCATTGGCTGTTATTGAATCCAACAACAACGGCAAGACCTTCAGAGAAGCGCTCTCTGAGATACGTTACGGCGCATGGACTCTCGAGTACTTCGCTGGGCTTTCGGATAAAATTGAAGGCAGTACGATCCCAGTCCCTGGGAATCGTTTGAACTATACTCTGCGACAACCGCTTGGAGTGACCGTTCATATCGTTCCATGGAATTTCCCATTGCAACTTGCGCTCCGTTCAATTGCTCCCGCCCTCGCATCTGGATGCACCGTTATAGCAAAACCAGCGTCTTGGACGCCCCTTTCATTAATTGCATGGGCTAAGGCGATGGAAGAAGCAGAAGTTGGTCTGCCCACTGGAGTACTTCAGGTCATCACGGGCTCTGGTGGCCTCATCGGTGACGCACTTGCTGGACACACAGGCGTCGACGGTATTGTGCTGACCGGTGGTGTACCAACTGGACAAACCGTTATGGCAAAAGCCAGTCAGAACCTAACACCCGTTACATTGGAACTCGGCGGCAAGGGTGCGAACATTATTTTCCCGGATGCGAACCTCCGATATGCAGCCAAGGCGATATGCTTTGGAATCTTCATGAATGCCGGACAGATGTGCTGGGCTGGGTCAAGACTCATCGTACACGAGGACGTTCACGACGAACTTGTTGAAGCAGTTTGTGCAGAAGTTGCAAAATGGAAAGTTGGTCCAGGAATGGAAGAAGGCGTACGCATCGGTAGTCTCGTTCATCAAAATCACCGAGCAGAAGTGATGGAGAAATTAGCTGCGGGACTTGCCATGGGTGGCAAGGTCGTTTGCGGCGGAAACATCATCGAAGGTGTTGGAGCGTTCATGGAAGCAACCGTTGTCACAGGTGTTGACAAGGACAACCTCCTGTTTAATGACGAATTATTTGGTCCTGTACTTGCAGTTACAAGCTTTAGCGATGATGCTGAAGCCCTTGCCCTCGCAAACGATTCTCCGTTCGGATTGCTCAACGGTATCTGGACGAACAACCTCAGTCGTGCTCACTTGATGGCTCGTGATTTGGAAAGCGGCATGGTGTCAATCAATGAATATCCGATTACCTTCCCTCAAACCGCATTTACGGGGTGGAAGCAATCCGGAATTGGCGTTGAACAAAGCCAAGATGCCATGAGGTTCTACACCAAGGTGAAGAATGTCAACGTCAAACTTTGAGGTGAAAGCGTGGCCATTGAAATTGAAACCACAGATGGTATTCGGCTGATACGCATGGAAGGCCAAGCCTCTACACAGTCGTTTTCAATGGAATTTTTACCCAAAATCGCCAAAGCCATCGATACTGCTCTTAGCGACTCTGATGTTAGAGCAATTGTACTTACTGGAGATGGGAAGTTTTTCTCTGCTGGAGCGGATATCAATGCTTTTCAACAATCAATTGATGACGGGAATGCCCCCGAATTAATTCGCAAACTTACCGGAATACTTCATCCACTTCTCATCCGCATGCGAACTTCTCCTACCGTTCTAATTGCAGCACTGAATGGAGTTTCTGCGGGTGGTGGCCTAGGTTTAGCACTTGCGTGCGATGCTCGGATCGGCACCAAAGGTGCTCGTATGGCCGCCTCTTACTCAGGAATGGGACTTTCTCCTGATGGAGGGACGACCTGGCTTCTTCCAAGGTTTGTTGGAGAACCAGTCGCCCGTCGTTTTTTCCTTGAAAACCAAATTTGGTCTGGCGAAGAAGCCTGTTCTCACGGTGCTATTGACCTCCTTGTGGATGAAGATGTATTGCTCGCAACTGCTCATGAGTGGGCCGTCACTTGGTCTTCATGGGGAATGCATACCAAAGAGGCCACCAAGCATTTGTTACATGTCCAAACCGATAATGACTTTGCTACTCATCTCAATCATGAGCGAACTCTAATTGAGGCTGCAGGAACAACATCTGCATTCAAAGAAGGCGTCAAAGCGTTCCTGGAAAAGCGTCCTCCCAACTTTGAATGAACGCTTCATTGCATTTGATATGCGACTTGAGGTTGCTTTCCGCCACCCAGGCGAGTGAGCCCTACAACGAGTGCAATAACGCCCACACAAATTGAGCAGCATCCCGCACCCCCAGAAACAGCAGCCATAAGGCCTAGGCCAATGGAATCCTCCAACAGGGGTCCAAAGAGTTCGTCGTAATCAAACAAGACCATGGTCTTAGAGTCGTTGTTGGAGATAGTATATGTTTCACCAATTTTACAACTGTGGCTCTCGTCGAGTGTACTGCAGACCGTACCAATTTCTATTTTTCCATCCATTCCGAGCCAGGTTGCAGAATTGTTAGACTCATACACACAGTTGTATCTGAATACATCCTCGGTAACATCTGTTCCATTATTCATCACCTTAAGTACAAAAGTCTCACAAGCGTCAACCTTTCCGTTTTCATCGTTGTCGTTGTAATCTCCATCAATGAAAATGCCCCATCCGACTTCTCCCTGGCCGTCTTCATCATCGTAAACGATGTCTGCACTCGTTCCCATTTCAGTCGTGTACTTTTCACTATCAATATCGGTCCATATTTCTTCTACTTGTGCTCCAAAAACTGAGGCTATGATAAGAGAAATGACTGCGAGGGCCGCAAATACTCCTGCAATGATCATCGGTGTCTTGGGCGACTTTTTTGGGCCGACTTCAACTGGAATCGGAGCGAATGAATTTCCTTGAATTGTTGCCCCTATTGGTTGAGCGCCGGTGGGGTTAGCTCCTTCGGGGTTGGTGCCATAAATGCTTGATTCCATATGGAGATGTCAACCTCCATGTTCATGAATGTATGGGGATGTTTACTCTAGAGAGGTTTCTTCAGCACTTCCAGTGGACCAGTCATAGATTCCTTTTCCAGATTTCTTGCCCAATCTCCCTTCTTCAACAAGACGCTCAAGAAGTGGATGAGGTGCATAAGCGTCATCATCAAATGAGGATTGTAGGTTCCTAAGGATGTCGCGGCGAACATCAAGTCCAACCAAATCGGTTAGCGCAAGAGGTCCCATTGGATGTTTGTAGCCAAGAACCATCGCTGTATCGATGTCCTTAGCGCTTGCTACACCGTCCGCTAGCATGCGAATCGCCTCGTTACCAAGAACAACTCCGAGCCGGCTTGTCGCAAAACCAGGAATGTCTTTGACCAAAATTGTTGTTTTCCCCATTGCCTCTCCGGCAGCTTGCGCCAGGGCAATCGTTTCTTCCGAGGTAGAGTCATGTTGTACAAGTTCGAGTAATTTCATGATTGGAACAGGATTGAAGAAATGCATCCCAATCACTTGTTCCGGACGTCTGGTTGCATTTGCAATTGCAGAAATTGACAGGGACGATGTATTGGTTCCCAAAACAGCGTGGTCAGGAGCATAAGCATCAAGTTGTTCAAACACCTTTTGTTTGAGTTCAGGTATTTCTGGAACGGCCTCAATCACCAAATCTGCAGACGAGACCGCTTGCTCCATGTCGCTTATAGCGTTCAGGTTTTGAGCCCACTCTTGTTTTTGCTCAGGGGTTGTTTTCCCCCGAACAATTCCCTTGTCCCAAAATGCATCAATTCGTTGCATGCCTCGTTCCAATCCTTCTGGAAAAGCGTCGTACAGTGATGTATTCCAGCCGGCTTGTGCGCACATTTGGGCAATGCCGGCACCCATGGTTCCTGCGCCGATGACGGTGACGTTACGAATGCTCATGATGGGGGGAGAGCGCCCACCTTCATGATGCTTGCTCGCTTTCATGTTCATGTTTTTGTGCGATTGCGACCCCTGAGACAATGAGTATGAACGCAGCGATAAGTGTTGGACCTAGTTGCTCTCCCAAAATGAACCATCCTCCGAGAATTCCAAACGGAGGCACGAGATAAACATAGAACGATGCTTTACCGGCACCGATTATATGGATTCCATCAGCGAACCATACATAGGCCAATACAGTCGAGAAAATTGCTAGGAATCCAATGGCTAGCCATGATTCAAACGATGGATTTGATGCCCCACCTCTTAAGACTTCAATACCTGCCCATGGCGTGAGGAAAAGAAGTCCGATCAATGACGCCCAAACAGTTACCAAAACCGGGGTAAGGGGTTCTTTGGCATCTTCTGGAGTTTCACTCATGAGTTTCTTCATGAAGATGCTTGAAGCAGCCCAGGTTAGGGCGGCTCCGGCGATAAAGGCATTACCAAACCAGCGTTCTATTTCTGGAATATCGGTGTTCGGAGATTGCGTGAAAATAACGAGCATGCCCGTGAAGGCGAGACTCAAACCAATCAAGAGTCGTTGTGTAAATCGCTCACCTAAGAAAACCACTGCGAGAACAGAAGTGAATAAGGGATTGAAGGTAATCACCAACGATGCATCGCCTGCCGCAGTGTATTTCATTCCATACATGAACATCGCCTGATAGACAAAGGTCGAAAAGAATGCGATATAGGCTATCATTTTCCATTGACTTGGCGAAGGATACGACCAGTCTCGCTTTCGCTTCATGTAGGCTATGAATAATACTGCAACCATGACGTATCTAAGCCATGCAGCATAGATCGGAGATACCTCGGTTGCAACGATTCTTCCAGCGGGCCACCCTAATCCCCAAATCGCAGCGACGAGGAGAAGTTTTACGTGGACTGCAGCATGTTTCATTCAAATCGCTCCAGCCCAAGTTGTAGCATGCGAGATCTCGGTAAACCGATTTCTGGCAGCCCTGTGGCTGGTGCATGGAGTTTAAGGCCTTCAATACGACTAACGTACAAGCCATAACTCGCAATGTCTTCGGGCAGGTAAGGTGTTTCCAGTCCCATCCGAGTTAGTGTTTTACATGCCTTTTCAGAGTAAATTGGAAAGGTGTTTGTTGAGAAATGCATCCATTCCGATACACGTTGAGCATCAACTGAGTCAAGGGTGAGGAGATGTTCAAGCAGTGAAACATCCGGATAGACCACGGTTCTCAAAACCATCTCAACCTCGTTAACGATGTCTTCGGGCCAGGCATATGGAGAGCGCTGGGCCCAGTCATCGGATACGCGTATGTGCTCGACGGTTCGTTTGGAATCAATGGCGTACAAGGCCTCAATGTAGCGGCTGTCTTCATATGCATCAGTAAGAAGACCAGGCATTTCTTCATAGAAACGCTCGCACATAGCGGCATCAATGCCATACAAGGCAACGGGAATCATGGATATCACTCGCCGTCTTCAAGCATGAGCGCCAATTCCAGAAGCAATCTGCTTCGATGTCATTGGCTTTTCAGCTACCCAATCAAGTTTGAAAAGTTCCTTGAGCTCTTCTTCGTCTTGAGCACTTGGTAATTGAGATGCGATGTAACTCTCCCATTCGGCATCGCTGCCTTCGAAGTTCTCTCCTTTTGTTGTGAAGCGTTGGCGTTTGAATGCGCCAATTTCGCGGTTGAAGTTCTCGTGAGGAACGTAGAGTTCCGGAGCATCTTCTGGCAAATGCTTGCTCAACTTGCGTACTTCCCGTACGATCTCTTCGTGGTAGTGGCCACGAGCTTCTTCGTTTAGGACTTCTTTGTTGACGGGTTCTCCGCTTTCCAGTTTCTTGCGTTCGTCCCAGCGTCCTTTTATGCCCCATACGTAGGACCAGTGGGCAGAAGATGATGCGTCGACTCCAAACAAATCGTGTGCGGTAGAGACCCATTTGTTGATGAAGCGCTGAAGCATGTCAAGGGGTATGATTCCTGCTTTGATGACGCGACGAAGACCGTTTGAGCCGGTTCCCAAGTGGAAGGATTCTTCTTTGAGCATAGGGCCCATGCTAGCAGCGAGAGGCTTGAATGCAGATGTGGAGAGCATACCAAGCTGGAACTTACCATCTCGGTCAACAAACATCGTGTAGCAGAAGAAGTCAAGCCAATGCGGCATAGGTCGGTTGAAGGCACCGAGAAGACGGTCTCCATCCTGAGCGTTCCGCTCTAGCAATTTTTGAGCCTCTCGTCGTCCTTGTTGGCCGAAGTAAGTCATCAACAGATATGCCATTTGCCATCCATGGCGTTGCTCTTCTGCCATGATACGGGCACCGGCATAGCGGTCGTAGTCGGTAGGTGCAGTGGCAAGTAGGTGCCTTTGTTGTTCAACCGAAGCGAATTCTGTGTCACCTTGTACTGTGATCATACTGACCAAGGCATCTCGCATGCTCTGTTGAGGCACTTGCAGGGACCGTTCCCACTTTGCCCTGCCCTTGTAGTCCCCGTATTCTATGGAATCGCCGGCACGTTCCCAATCAAACTGAATGGACAGGTCAAAATCTCCCATCCACTCGCGTTTGAAACCGACATTGTCTTGCCAGGCTTTGAAGTTGTTAATCCAGTCGTCCCATGTCTTCGGTAGGTTGTCCATGCCCATGGTATGGGAGGGTGTAGTATATATCCTCTACGAACATATTCGCACGAACATGTTAGGGGCTCTGTCGGCGAATCTCTTCAGTGAATGCGTGAAAAACCGATGATTCTACGCGTTGAAGCTGGCTAGACAGCGTTGACTTTGCTACACCCAGCACCTGCGCTAGTTCGGTGAGATTGATTCGGCGAGGTACATCCCAATACCCTTCTCTGGTTGCAACTTCGAAGACTTCACGCTGTCGTGGGGTGAGGAGGCGTGAGCGGGAATTTCGTGTTGATACCAACCGGTGCGGCAATTTATCGGCCTTGAGCCTGTGAATCAGTTCTCTGTTGTCATCCCTTGTTGCTTCTATGGACCATTCAACCCATCCATCCCGAACTTCAAACGGAGTTCTTGGAACAATTCCAATATCGACCAAGGGGCGTACAAAACCACCGCCTCCTGCAGAAATATTCACGCTAAAATGCCCGTCGTCCATGCCGAGATACTCGTCAATCCCTTCATGTGATTGTAGGCCTTGTTCTAGGAGTTCATCGCACCAACAACGGGCAGCTCCCCTGCCTCTGCTGAGAGGCATGTGTTGCTCAATGCGCAACGTCGCTGAAGGATGTGCACGCGTTACATCACCGGCCCAATGCCCTTCAGGTAGGCGAACATCAATCCTGATCTGTTGGAGCATGTGTGGGTCACTCTCTATGCAACTTTGCGTGGACGGGTTGTTTCCTTACGCTCTACCGTGGATGTGCTCACGTCAATAAGTTCGCTAAATGTGGTCGTTGTGTCTCTTTCAACTCTTACTCCTGGAAGGTAACCATCACAAACACCTGATGCTGCAAAAATAGCATCTTCGCTTTTGCACAGGTCATGTGCCTGCCACAGACGGGTCAAGTCGTCCCCAACCATCGTCTCAGCACGAGCTTCTTCTTCATCGGAACGGAATACAAGTCGGCCCTCAAAGACACCGCCAAGGCCACGAATTGCAGCAGCAGAGATGACGCCCTCTGGTGCAGCGCCGATTCCCATAAGAAGGTCGTATGGTCCATCGGGTTTTGCAGCCCAGATCGCCCCTGAAACATCGCCATCCCCCATGAGGTCCAGTTGGGCTCCAGTGGCATGGATTTCTGAAAATAATTGTTTATGACGCTCCCTGTCCAAGGCTACGATGCGAACTTCATCGACGCCTTTGTCAAGAACATGGGCTGCTTGTTCAATGTTGTAGGCAACGTTCCCTTCAAGAGATACATGTCCGCTAAGGAGTGGTCCTGCAGCGATTTTATCCATGTAACAATCAGGTGCATGCAAGAGTGTACCACGGGGTGCTGCTGCTAGAACGGCGATTGAATTTGGGGAATTGTCTGCACAATTGTTCGTGCATTCAAGGGGGTCTACTGCGATATCTATTCGTGGAGCGCCCTCAACACCATTCATGTTTCCTAAGGGTTCTCCGATGTAGAGCATGGGTGCTTCGTCTCGTTCGCCTTCTCCAATAGCAACTCGGCCATCAAAAGGAACGTCATCAAAGGTGCGCCGCATGGCTTCAACTGCTGCATCATCGGCAGCGATTTTATCCCCCTTGCCACGCCAAGCTGCGCTAGCGATTGCTGCCTGGTCAACAGCCTCAAGGAAGTGATGTGCAAGGTCGGATGTCATCCCCATGAATTCCCGGGGGCGCGGGTGAACCATCAATGAAGCGGTTCAAATTCCTTTGAATTTTTCAACAACGGTGAGTTCAGTAATTGCTGTTGCTGGGTACTGCCCATCCTCATTTTTCTCAAGAGATTTCACCATGTCAAACACACACAACAGTCCCGCTGCGACTCCAGTTAATGCTTCCATCTCAATGCCGGTTTTGTAATGTGCCGAAACATGAACTTCGCACCACAGATTACAGTCTTCCCACGACCAGGTAACTCGGGTGCCCTCAAGGGGGATTGGATGGCAGTGAGGAATGATTCGGGGCGTTTCCTTTACGGCTTGTATTGCGGCAATAGTTGAGGCTTCGAGGACATTGCCCTTCGAGATGGCTCCGTTGATAATCGCATCTTTGGTTTCCGGTTGGAGTATCAATTTCCCTCTTGCAGTCGCCTTACGGGCCACAACTGGCTTTGTCCCAATTTCAACGATTCCTTGAATTTCTGTTGGTGTTTCACTCATCCGAGTCCCTCCTTCCAGGTCTCCCCAGCGCTAGTGACTTCTTTCTTCCATATGGGTGCTTGCTTTTTGAGTTCGTCAATAAGCCATGAGCAGGCCTCAAATGCTTCCTTCCGGTGAGGGCTCGCCACGTGAATCGCTACGATTGGTTCTTGGGGGCCAACGGAGCCTGTACGATGCGCAAGGGCAACAAACCTAACTCCATGGATTGCAATCGCCTCTTCACCGAGACGTCTCAATACCGGTGTAAGATGGTCTTTCCATGCGTCGAATTCCAATCTTAAAACGGTGTCCTGTCCTTCGGTTTCCCGAGTGATTCCAACAAAACTAACAACTGCTCCACAACCTTGTGTTGGAAGCCTACTTCGCAATTCTGAAGGCTTGAGTTCCGTGGGAGCTTCTTCGACGAAAACTCGCTCGGCCATGATGCAGCGAGAGAAACGCATCATTCAAACCTCACGGCTCAATGGGAGAACATGGTCCAAGCCTCAAGCCAAGACGCTCCCGTCCACATCATGGGCGCTGGATTGTCGGGTTTGGCTGCCGCGACCTTACTTGCCAAAGCAGGCCGGGAAGTCCATGTCCATGACATTAGAACCGATTCAGGTGCTCGGTTTGATGGTGATTTCCAGGCCCTAGAAAATTGGAGCATGGACGTTGATTTCTTTGAGCAACTCAGTGAATGGGGCTTTGATTTATCTTCCTTCAAGGCAACTGAATTTAGCACCGTGGATATTATTCATCCAGATGATGCCATCACTCAAGCCAAAACCGATGGAGTCGCTTACAGGATTGTTGAACGAGGTACTTCTGACCACACAATAGATCAGGGGTTCAAACAACAAGCATTGGATGCAGGTGCGCAAATCCACTACAAATCCCGGGTGAAAGAAGAAGATTGTACCATCATCGCTTGTGGGCCTAAAGGCACATCAGCCGTTGCATATGGCGAGATATTCCATACGGATCATCCCAATCACATCGGGTTTCAACTCAATGATAAATTGGCCCCTGGTTCCTATTCATATCTTATTATCATTGATGGAATTGGGCTTATATGCACCTGTTTATGGCGTAAACAAAAGAAAAGCGATAGATTTCTCAACGAGACGATTGCATGGTACGAACAACACTATCCGGACCTTAACCGCACACCAATAAAGAGGGTTGGAGGGAAAGGAGACTTCACCATCAACCGCAACTACAAACAAGACGGCAGGTATTACGTCGGAGAATCCGGAGGGTTACAGGATTTCATGTGGGGCTTTGGAATGCGCATGGCAGTCTGGTCGGGAGTCCTAGCGGCCAAGGATATTCTTGGAGAAGGAGATTATGAAGCAGATGTCCGCCGCCATCTTATGCCGTATGTTCGGACAAGTATAGCGAACCGGTGGTTGATGAATCGGGTTGGAGACCGAACCTTCAAACGAATGTGTAAAGCTTGGATGAAGGACCAAAAAAAGCGAGGAGATGGGCTTATTTGGATTGGAAAACTGTTTCGCCCGAGTCTGTTCAAATCCTTACTTTATCGTATCGTCAACCCGTTTATGCTTGTTAAAGACCAGAAAGCAATGGGCCGTGGCGTCAGGCGGATGCCGTTTAGGAAGGCGTTGAAACGAGATGCATGGGAGCCTTCAAGTCGGGCAAATCAAATCAAGGCGCAGTGGAACGAAACACGCCGTGGTGGAGGAGAAGTCTCGTTCACAGAAGGGCAAGATTCGGAATCTTGAATACAAGATTTGCATGCGATTTCTTCATAATGCCCTCCCTTGTGGCTCCTTTCATGAGCGACCTCTATGGATTGAAACTCGAGCCTATGCCAAACCGTCTTGTTAACTACGGTGTGACCGAAAACGGGATTGCAGTTATTGAACTGACTTCAGATTCATCAGGAGCTCCTCTTGAAGGGCCCAACGACCGTTCTCCAAACACCTACACGCACGGAATGATGAGAGACATCGATGAAGCAGTGGTTCGTGCTCGGTTTAATGACGATGTAACATGCATCGTCATCACAGGTAACGGAGCATCGTTCTTTTCAGCAGGTGCATCCATTCAAATGCTTAACAGCGTCACGCCTGGATTCAAATACAATTTTTGCCTTCACGCCAATGAAACCTTATCTCGTTTTGAGCAAACCTCCAAACTTGTAATATGTGCCATTAACGGTCACGCAGTTGGCGGTGGATTGGAAATCGCCATGGCCGCAGACATTCGTATTGCGCGAAAGAACTCTGGTAAAGTTGGCCTACCTGAAATCAATCTTGGCGTACTCGCTGGGACCGGTGGAACGGCTCGTCTAACTCGCCTCATTGGGAAAGCTAAGGCTCTAGAAATGATGGTTACCGGTGAACTCATGTCATTTGAGGACGCACACGGCTGCAACTTGATCAACCACATTTGGGAAGGAGACGCAGACGACTTCCGAAGAGATGTCCTCGATTGGTGCAGTCAATTTACACTTCCAAACAAAGCTGTCAAAGCTGTTGGAAACATCAAGCGCTCCTGCCAAACAGGTCCAGAAATTCCTTTCGAATATCACCTTGCATTGGAGCGAGAACTCCAAGCTTCCCTCTTCAACAGCACCGATGCGAAGGAAGGAATTGCAGCATACGTCGAAAAGCGTGTTGCAAATTTCACCGGCCAGTGAATCAAATCCAAGGAGAGTTAGACCATGACTGAAATCCATGTTCCCGCAGATGTTCCAAATGAACTCATGGAGACTTACATTGACAACATGATGGCAGCGACTGCTGGCACAGGGTCAATGAATCTCTTTGCTTGTGACCAAAAAATTGAGCATCTTAACGATGACTTCTACGACGGAGGTTCAACCATCCCTCTCAGTTCAAATGACCCCGGACACTTGTTTGAAATCGGTGCAAAAACACACCAAGCCCAAACATTGGGCGTTCTTGCAGGTCAACTCGGACTTATTTCTCAGTATGCCCGTGATTACCCGGACCTCCCTTATCTCGTGAAACTTAATTCCAAGTCTCACATGGTGAAGACATCTCAAAGAGACCCCATTTCTCAAGCATTGTGGGACATGGACGATGTTATGTCTCTGGTTCACAATGGCGTTAATGTTGTTGGAATTGGTTATACCGTTTACATTGGAAGTGAATTTGAGCACGAAATGTTGACTGAGGCTGCCCAATTCATACGCCAAGCCCACGAGCAAGGAATGATTTCAGTTGTTTGGATGTATCCTCGTGGAAAAGCTGTTGCTGATGAGAAAGACCCCCAACTTATTGCCGGTGCTGCTGGCGTTGCTGGCTGCCTAGGCGCTGATTTTGCAAAGGTCAATTATCCCAAAGCATGGGACGGAATGACCGAAGCAGAATCCTTCAAGGTTGCAGTTGAAGCAGCAGGACGCACCCGTATTATTTGCTCTGGAGGCGGCTCGCTTCCTCCACGAGACTTCTTACAACGCCTTCACGATCAAATCAACATCGCTGGATGCCGTGGTGCTGCTACTGGACGTAACATTCATCAAAAGTCAACCGATGAGGCTGTCCGAATGACTGCTGCATGCCATGCCATTATCTGCGAAGGCGCTTCAGTAGATGATGGAATGAAGATTTTTCAAGGCCAATAAGATTCTTCGCAGGAGTTCTGTAGGCCTTAATTCGTTCTTTGTGTGACCGTCACAAGGTCAGGTGAATGACTCGTATCAATTACCGGTGTTTTCTGATTTGCAGAAATACTGGACATTGAAATCGGTAGGTCTTCGAAAGAATTGATTCGATGACATTGGATTGAATCTCTCAACTGAACAGGAGTGCTCTCAGTCATGAGAGATTCTATGTAACGGTAGGTCCCGATTTCGGGTTCACAACTTTTGATCGTTGTTGGTTGTGAAGTTTCCTTCACTGTCGATGATGATCGGGGTTCCTTCAATCCACTCTGGACAGTTTTCTGAAACCCAGGTTCGGGTTGCCCACTCGCAAATATCATATCCGCCGGAAAGAATTCCGGATCGCTTGATGTATCCGACCTTGACGATGTCTTTGTCTTTGGAGAGAACGTTACCGAGCTGCTGGCTGGTTGTTCCATGACGCATCGAGCCGTTGATGTATTCCAAAATCTCAGCAGTATTTCGGGGTCTGTCGCCTAAAAATTTCTTGATTTTTTCACGGATGCGGGTTGTTTTCATGTTCATTTCCTCCTGTCATTGTAGGGCGGTCTAAGTTAGGTAACGCCACTGTTTCTTAGGAGCGAGGCCGCTGATATAATGCTTCCTCCGTGAATTGACGATTTTGTTACAGTTGGTGACCTAAATCCAGTGTTTTTTTTACATCTGTGGGTTGCAATGTAAGTAAAAGCAAACCTTTCCAGTGGAAATGTATAACTTAATGTAACTTTATATTATGCTTTAGGGTGAAGTTAATGAATTAGTCCCGGATAGCCTTGCTTGAGGTGACTGATGATGTCCATTCAGAGAATTCGTTCAGCTGCCCACCGTAGGATTTTACTTCAGTTGAGTCAAGGGCCACGAACAGTATCTGAAATCGCTCAAGAATTTGACATGAGGATGCCTCATGCTTCACTCGCATGCCGTCAATTAAGGGCTTCAGGGGACATCTATCGTGATGACGCTGCAGGCATTCGAAAAGCTCCCTTGTACCTCAGTCAATCGGGTTTGAAGCGTTTAGAAGAAGATGCTTTGGCAAAATCACAACTTCATGTCCAAACAATACCCTCCGGAATGAACGGCATCATCTTACAGATTGATGGTTCAGATGTCTTAATTGGTTATACAGAAGTTCCCAAATCCCCCTTATTGTATGTCCAAGACGCCTCAATTCCGTCACCTTTGGTTTCCAAAGGAAACATAGGGGGGGCATGGATTCTTTGCAGGCATCAACAATTGGTTTGGTACGACCTTGAGACACTAGCCCCCAGCGAACCTCCGAGTACTTCAGGAATTGGAACCTTGGACAAATTCAGCGAAAAAGCAGAGAAAATTGGCCTTGTTCGGGGTTCAATAGTAGAGCGTACCGACTCTTCCATGCTCCTTGAAGGTCAATGGTTCGCTTCTCGAGAATACATCCCGTCGCCCTCCCTTTTCAATCAGGGGCAAACGGTTCTCGGTACGGTTGAAGGCCGACAAGTTAGTTATTCACCCCCTCAGGGTTCGCATGCTGATTTATCATCTCCCTTGGACAGAACATTGGTTCTCAATGCAATGGGTCATAATTGCCTTAAGTTGAGTGAATCAAATAACGGGAAATTGTCCAATTTGCCAATGGACATAATCTATTTTTGGTTGCAATTACGTCACCCCAGAATGTCTGCCGAAAAGATCAGTGCACGCTATGGTGAGATTACGAGGGCCTTACGTTTGAAAGCAGACTCCCTGCCCCTTCCAACAAAACGAGAACTTCTTGCTGACTTCGGAGATGCAGAATGGACGGATTCCGATTTAGGTCAAACTGACTTGGACCTCTATGGAATGTCTCCTTTTGGATTGAAAGCCCTTTGTGAATATATTTTGAGTCATTCATCTCAACCATTCGTGATTGAATGGCCCTTTTCTCATCCGGATATTTCACTCATTGAGCGAATTCTGAGTCATCCTATGTGCAGGATGCTTGTTACTAGGAATCTGGAACGACAGTTTTTGTCTAAAGCAAGCGTTTCTATCAGGGGGTCTCCTCATCTAGCACAGTTATGCGTACATCTTAACCGCTCGAACATCCTACCAATCTCGTTGAATACGAGACTTGAACGGGCTTCAAACAATCAAAGGTTGGATGCCTTCCCCAATGACAGTTCGGAATTAATGGACGGTTTTAGGAGTGGCATTCTAAATGTTAATTCCTTTAGTCGCTCCATAGAAGATTTGGATGAACAGAATGCTATGAGTCGCGCATTACATGTCTATCCGGCGGGTGATGAACTGCTCGCAAATGAACTTGAGTCAAATTGGCCCCTTTCCTCATGGATTGCTTCTCCCCCTGAAAAAAGGACAGATCGCTGGATTCGAGTTCAGAACCTTCTTCCATCCGGATGGGTAAACATCCATTCACCGTTTGAATTTGACCTCCATACACTTGCCCATTCACTCCACAAGGGCAGTGGAGAATGGACCGAGAAAGCCTTTAGGAGGTTGTCATTGGAATTGCGATCATCTCCAGAGATCATACTTAGGATTTCTACCGACTTAAATCGAGACAATGGTTCTTGGTTGGCAGCGGTCATTTTGGCAGGAGCGTCGTCCCTCGGCGAGGAGTTCGATGAATTATTAGAGCGCAGCAGTTCACTTTGGTTGAGTCAACCCCACTTGCCGGAGTATGTTCTTCCGTTACTGTTTCCAGTCAACAAAAATATCTCGGTTTCACGTCGTTTATTGTTGGACCAATGCATGCGCGTCTCAGCAGACCACCCTGAAAAATCCTTCATGTGTTTGTGGGCTCGTATGGTGCGAACCGTCATCCAGCGTGAGCCATGGGTTGCAGAACATGTGCGACCAATAATGGAATCACTCCCACATATTTGGTGGGCTCCATTTGCAAGCGAATGGCTTCTCCTCCAACTCAGCACATCATCCGGGAGAAATTGGTTGAAAGATGAACCAATATCCTGGCCTTCGCTTGTTGTTCGTATGAAAGGAGAAACTGGGGGGCCCCCTGGTGTCCAAATTGAACACCCAGGCTTTTCTCTATCGAGCGAAGACATCATTGCAACTAAATTATTACAAAACGGGAAAGGTACCTCTTCATTGAGTGATCTCTACGAAATGACATATGCGTTGGAACAGCAATTACCGGTCCCGTCTATGAAAACACATCCACTGGCTGCATGGTTGGTTCGACCCATTGAGTCATGGCCGATTTTCAATCCTTCTGTCATTGATGAAGGAGACCCATTGATTGGATTGTTGCTGTACTCAAGGTCATTCTCATCACGGCAGCAAATGACGATGGATTGAAAAGGAATACCAAACCGCGGTAGATTACCGTACCTGCAACATCGGGCTGAGCTACTGTGAAATTGCTATGACGTCTGACACCATGAGTACGGCCGCAATCGAAGACTGGGAGGACCCTTCGGGGAGTGAGTCCCGGTGCAAATGCGGTAAACCATCGGTAGGTTATGGGTCCTTGAACGACGACAGGATGAACTCAAGACAACCACCCTACTGGACAGCAAGCCCCGATACCGAGGGTCAGGCCTTTGAGTAACCTATGAAAAAGGCCGTTAGGTGTCGGGGCACAGCTGCCTGCCCAAATTCGCTTTGTTGAGCCGAGAGGATGCGATGACCTCAAAGGCTGTTTTCTCTGTCACATCATCATGGAGCCATCCGAGACCTTTGCTTGCTGCTTGGTCGGAGGAACATTTGACCGCTTCCATGCAGGACATGGCCTCCTTCTTCATGCTGCTTTGAAAGCAGCAAATAGAATTGAAATTCATGTCACTTCGGATGAGATGGCCGAAGTGAAATCGCCATTTATTCAATCCTTTGAACTTCGGAGAGAGATCTTGCTGCAGTGGGCTGAGCATCATGCTCCGGGCAGAGTAACGATTCACACATTGACCGATGCAATGGGGCCGGCCCCTGTTCACAAAGAAGCGGATTGCATCGTCGCAACTCCAGAAACACGTGGGCAGTGTGAAGCCATCAACGAAACCCGATCAGAAAACAATCTATCACCACTTTCGATTATTGAAGTGTCTCACATGCAAGATATTAACGGAGGAATCATCAGTTCTTCTCGTATACGGAACGGCCATATCGATCAAGACGGTCACCCTTGGGTTGAACCCCATTACCGGACGAACAATTTGTTGATGCATCCACGACTTGACGCTGAATTGAAAACTCCAATGGGGATATTGTTTGAGGGCCCGGAAGACGCTCCTGATGTGGCAATGTATGCTGCCTTGGAAGGATTAGATCTCAGCACAATGGCACTGATCGCTGTGGGAGACGTTACCGTTTCAACTCTTTTATCCATGGATTACACGCCCGATATCGCTCTTATTGATGGACAGACAAAGCGAACTCCTCTCGGGAAAGAACAGCAAGTCAATACAGAACGGTTCCCAACAATCCTTCGCGCTGAAAACCCCCCTGGTCAACTAACTCCAAGTCTGCTCAATGCAGTGGAGAACGCTTGCTCCTTGGATAGCCCTACACTGATCGATGTTGAGGGCGAGGAAGATCTTGCTCCCTTGTACATCCATTTGGTGGCCCCGATTGGGTCTCAAATCATTTACGGGCAACCCGGAAAAGGAGTCGTTCTACAACAAACAACGCTTGAGACCAAAAAACGATGCAGGAACTTGCTCGGATTTTTCGAGGTGGATTGATGAAACCTTTTCTTGTATCCATAACCGTTTGTGTTCGTGATGGTTTTCAATGGATTGATGGATGCCTAAAGGCCCTCACCGAACAAACCTACCCATCGGTGGAAATCATTGTTGTCAACGACGGCTCAACCGATAATGCACGAGATTTACTTGATTCGTGGAATGATCCAAATGGCATCAACGGACCCCCTGTTCGCGTTCATCATCAACCACCTTTGGGTTTGGCCGCGGGGCGCCAATGGGCGCTTGAGAATGCAAAAGGTGAATGGGTTGCAATTACCGACATCGATGTTTGTGTGGAGCAAGATTGGATCTCTAATCTTGTTGCTGAAACTCAGCCTGTCTCAGATGAAGAACGGGTTGTAGCAGTAACCGGAAGAACCGTGTTTGAACGTTCAGATGACCTTATCAGTCGTTTTCGTTCTGTAGATATCGCCTCTAAATATCGTTCAAGACCACGCCGAACAAGCCTTGCTAATGGCCCATGTTCTATGTTCCACCGTCAGTCTTTACTCAATGTGGGTGGATTTGACCCCGAATGGTATCATGCAGAGGATATGGAAGTCAGTTTACGATTGATTGCGTCAGGAGGGACCATCGTGTATGCACCTGAAGCATTGGTGCGTCACGTGCCAGAAACGGGTACAAAGCGATTCCTTGACAAAAGAAGAAGAGACGCAAGGGCCCACATGCGAATCGTTCGACATTATCCAAAGTCAAAACGCAACGGCCCAGGATTTGATTTCTTGGGGAATTCAGCGATGGTACTGGTTCTGTTCCCCTTATGGCTGGCAATTTTCATTTCGGGCCTTCCGTTCCTGTATGAATTAATTCAGACAGACACAACTGAGATTGATGAAATCCTGAAATGGTGGGAAACAAAGGTGTTGATCGTTTCGTTTGTTTTACTCATGGTACACGAATTTGTGCTTTGGCGAGGTCCACTTGGTGTGGTTAATCGGACCGTTATGAATTCAACGAAGAACAGTAAACTCGTTGCGATGATGGGTGTGCGACGCTTGACCATCTTGTGGAGCGTCGCTTTGTGGCATGGAATCCTTCTAGGATGTCTTGATGCAGCCCTTGGAAGACACGGCCATAAGCCCTTGCTAAAAGGAAAAAATCGATGATCAGTCGAGCTTGTCATCCCCAGGGGGGACTCGGCTTGCATGATTGAGTGCAAATCCAGCAGCGACCAATGCGATGGTAACTGAATAAACTCCTACGTCCATCCATCCCTTGTGATTGATTCCGAACCAAAAGTAGAATACAACCCCGAGTAAAAGGCACCATGCGGCCATGGTTCGCTGTCCACCGCCCACTGATGGGTCTGCTAAAGCAATCCATGTGTCGTTAACAAACAGGGATTTTGCCCACTCGGATAAACCTCTTGATTCGTTAATGGTTTTCATGCCAAACCCAGCCATTGCGAGGCAAGCTATGATGAATATTGTATCTCCAAGTGGTTCGTAGTGAAACCCGTCAATTGCAGTACCGAAGGCTGGGTTCATCGCTTCAAAAGTTAGCAATCCACCCCAGGACACATGCTGTGCGGGTGTTGCTGCCGAGAACATATTCAAAACAGCCAAAAGTAAGCCCCATACACCGAGTGTCACAAGGAAATTTGCCCACACAGGAGCGGCCTCTGAGGTCGTGGTCTTGGCGGCCGCATCTGAAGATTCGCCGTTGGTCATACCTACGCCGACCGGCGATGCGGATATAAGAACACCGAAAAGGAATTAGCCCTTTTTTCCCATTATGGTGGGGAATTTTTGGTTCAAAGTGATGATTGATGGCGATAGTTTACCGAAAAGACCGATTCCATTTCGGCTTCGGAATCTATCATAATCCGGGGCGCATCAATATTCTTAGGAACACAAGAAGTGATCTCTTTTGACCGTCCATATCGACCCTTACTTACGGTGCGAGCCGTGATAAGTCCGAGCATGTCAAGGTTTGAGATTAAGCCAGAAATTCTTCTTTGGGTTAATGCGTGCTGATTGATTTGAAGGCATGCTTGCCTGTAGATGTCGTAAACCTGTCCGGTTTGGACGTTGCGAAGCCCGTTCTTCTCGTTGATCAGGATTGCTGCGAGTACCAATTTTTGCTGACTTGGTAGAGAGGAGATGACAGGGGTTATTTGGTCTGCTTCAATTTGGCTTTGAGCGGTGCGAACATGGCTTTGATTCACCACTGATTCACCATCCAACTCCGCCTTTTCAGTTGAGATGCGTAGCAGGTCAAGAGCACATCGGGCGTCGCCATGTTCCTGTGCAGCCAGTGCAGCACACAATTCAATTACCCCAGTTTGAAGTACATTTTCTTGAAGGCCTTCTTTGGAACGCTGCCTCAAGATGTCTTGCAATTGTTCGGCATCATAAGGCCTGAACAGGACATCCAATTGTCCAAGACGTGAGCGAACCCTCGGGTCAAGGAAATCAGTAAATTTGAGGTCGTTTGAAATCCCAATAACGCACGCTCGTGCATTTTTTAGAGAGGAATTGAGGCTGGTAAGATTGTACAAAAGGTCATCACCTGCTTTTCGCACGAGGTGGTCAATCTCGTCAAGGACGATGATAAACACTCCACCACGTGCATCCATCCTTCGAACGAGTTCACTGAATACGCGATCGGTTGGCCATCCTGTAAACGGGATTTCACCTTGCTCATAATCTTCAAGAAGTGAATTGCCGATGTGGCTCAGTACTCGGTATTGGGTGTCAATTTGTCGGCAGTTAACGATTACGGGATTCACCTTTCTGCCGATGGTTTCTCCTTTTGCTTTGAGATGATGGCAGACATAGCTGGTCACGGCCGTTTTACCTGCTCCAGTGACTCCATAGAGCGTCATATTTGAGGGGATATGGCCTTTCAAGGCCTCCCATAGGTTATAGGATATTTTTTCAATTTCATCGGTTCGATGCGGTAAGAGATTTGGGCGGAAGTCGTGTCTGAGGATTTCCTTATTCTTGAACAGAGTTTTCCGCGACATGAATTTATCGAAGATGTTCTTCTCCATTCAATTTCGCCCCCTATTTATAGTCATCAGCAAACAGTCCGTACTGGTCTGCGTGCCGTATTCGCCATGAGTCCGAGTCCCCCTTATATGCCTGTCCACTGCTTCGTTTGGCAGGGGGCAATTTGTGAACAAGACCACCGCTAAGTTTAGCATATAAAGATTCACAGATTTTGGAAAAATGAACATTATTTGGCGGAATAAAATTACGCTTTGTGCGAAGGGTGTATTCCCCACGCTCCATCTTCCCAATTCAATTGTGTTCCATCTGAAATGTGGTGAACGTGGGGTGGGTGGTCCGGAAGTACATCGCTCAGAATTTTTGGGTGGCCGTTTGAATCATCAACAAACGTGTGTGTGATGATCAGAGGCGTGGTTAAGACGTTCGCCAATGCTTCAACATCCTTTGGCTTGTGATGGTGAGTTGAAGGAACCCAATCTGGGAACCCCATCTCAAGGATTGCTATGTCAGATCGTTTGATTGCATCATAGAGCGTTTCGCAAGGACCCGAATCGCCACTGTGAACAAAATTTGCTCCGTCGGTATGCACAAAACGGTATCCATGAGGATCCACTGCATCCTCGTGGAGGACTTCAAATCGCTCCCAAGTCCATCCGTCATCGGTCGTCCCTGTTTCATCTACGATCCATTCAACCGATTCCAGGATACTTTCAAGCGATCCTGGAAAAGCAAGGTGACACAATTGAGTCAATCTGTCCTTGACCATTGATGAGCCAACAACCCTTAACGGAACACTTCCCTCACGGTCGGAAATGTACTTTCGCTCCAGGAGCAAGAATGGAAATCCAAACACATGGTCTCCGTGGACGTGCGTAACAAAAACAGACTCGATTTCAGATACAGCAATCCCTGCCCTTCTCAGGCTGGCGAGAGCAGTGGGTGGGGCATCAATGATATGTTTTCCATCAAAAATTGAAAAAGAATGATGACGACCGTTGGGGAGAAAGGCATTCCCTGTGCCAAGAACATCAATTCGTTGGGACATATTTGATGCCATATCCTTTTCCTTCTTTTCCCCATCGGTTGTTTTAGGTGGAATTGATTCAGCGATGTGAGGTCACACGAATGATGATATAGGCCTCATCAGTGGGAAAAATAACGGCCCTTCAGGCTGAGGTGAGCGCATGGGTGAGAACTGGTCAGCGAAAAATCCGTACATGACAACGATAACCGAGAATTATATTCTCAACGGCGAGGGTTCACGGAAGGAAACACGACATATCGTTTTCGAACTCGGAGACTCAGGTCTAGATTACAAAGTTGGTGACGCATTGGGTGTTCTTGCTGAGAATCCCCCGCACATTGTGGATGAAATCATTGAAGTGCAAGGCTGGAATCCAGGCCATTCAGTAACGACTCATAACGGTGAACGCTCGCTTTATGATGCTCTCAAAAAGGATTTTGAAGTCCACCT
>CAXAHZ010000001.1:0-34001 GCA_963968875.1 uncultured euryarchaeote | reverse complement strand
GGGGTCTCAGTTAACAGAACGCATTGAGATTTCAATGCTGACTGTGTCGGGGATTGGAATCTTGGTGACCAAGCGAAGAGCGTTCTCATCTTTTCCAGTGGAGATGTCCATCTCAAGCAAGCGCTTGTGGACGCGAAGTTCCCAGTGGTCGTATGTTTCACTACCTTCGCCATCGGGTGCCTTGCGAACAGGTACAACGAGTCGGCGTGTAGGTAGAGGAATCGGGCCACGTAGGGTAATTCCACCGTTATCGCAGATGGCTTTGATTTGGCCAGCAACGGAATCAATATCTTTGTGGTTTTCACCTGTTAATTTGATTACGGTCACTGCAGCCATACTCTTGCCTCCTTGAATCAACATTCATTGCTTTGGCAATGCTCACTTCTTGTCAATTTTCAGACAGACACCAGCGGCGACGGTCTTGCCCATGTCACGGATAGCGAAGCGGGAAAGTTCTGGGAACTTGTCCATTTGTTCGATAGCCATTGGCTTGGTTGGTTGGAAGCGGATCAGACATGCGTCACCGGTCTTGAGGAAGGAAGGGTTGGCTTCTTTTCCGTTCTTGTTGGTCTTCTCAAGAAGCTCCATGAACTTCACAGCAACTTGTGCGGTGTGAGCGTGGAACACAGGAGTGTAACCGACTGAGACAGCCTTTGGGATGTCCATAAGTTGGATTTGACCGACGAAGGTCTCGTCGTGGCGAACGAAAGTTGGTTCGCTGTCAGCGTATCCTGCGACGTCTCCACGGCGGATGTCAGTTGAGGCAAGTCCACGGACGTTGAATCCGACGTTGTCGCCAGGTTCAGCTTTGTCAACCATGGTGTGGTGCATCTCGATGGACTTCACTTCACCGGACTTTTGAGACGGGTTGAAGATAACGTTCTTTCCAACGTTGAGGGCACCGGTCTCAATCTTACCAACAGGCACGGTTCCGATACCGGAGATCTTGTAGACATCTTGGATCGGCAAGCGGAGAGGCTTGTCGGATGGCTTGTTTGGCATTGGAGTTGCGTTGATGGCTTCAAACAATGTTGGTCCGTTGTACCATGAGCACTTGTCGGACTTTTCATAGACGTTGTCGCCGTTAAGGGACGATGCTGGGATCATTGGGACATCATCTGGCTTGAATCCAGCCATCTTTAGGAGCTGTGAAACTTCTCCACAGGCCTTGGTGTACTTCTCTTCTGCCCAGTCAACACCGGAAATATCCATCTTGTTGACGTGAACGATAAGTCCCTTGACTCCGAGAACCTTAGCAAGGAAAGCGTGTTCCTTGGTTTGAGCGTTAACACCGTCGTTTGCTGCACAGAGCAAAACTGCGGTATCTGCTTGGGAGGCACCGGTAATCATGTTCTTGACGAAATCTCGGTGACCTGGAGCATCGATGATGGTCCAGTAAAAGTCAGGAGTAAAGAATTCCTTGTGAGCGACGTCAATGGTAATTCCACGCTCTCGCTCTTCCTTGAGTCCGTCCATGACGTACGCAAGTCCGAAACCGGCCTTACCAGCTTCTGCAGCGAGTTTTTCGTTCTTTTCGATAACGTGACCTTCAATGTGACCAGAGTCGAGGAGGAGACGTCCAACGGTTGTGGACTTTCCGTGGTCGACGTGACCAATAAATACGATGTTACGGTGTGGCTTGCTTCTGTCTTCCCATTGTGATGGCATGGTAATCGCTCCTTAGCAAGCCTTCCGAAAAGCAACCCCTATATGAAAACCGCGACGCGTATGATTTTCATTATTTGGCACCTATATGTCCAAAAACGCAATCCTGTGTCACTCTGAACCAAGAATTTCGCCGTTGTCATCGATGCGATATAATCGGAGTGTACTCGTGGCTCCACGCATGGCAAGTGGGCTTCCAGAAATACTAACAACACGCTCACCGGGCCCAATTCGACCTTGTACCACCAACAAGCGAACGGCCTCTATCATGGTTTGAGAACCCCGTTCATGTTCCTTTGCGAGGACAGAATCAACGCCTGGCAAGAGGCGGGTTCGGCGCAAAGCGCGTAGTCGGTCACTCACAGCGGTAACCGGGATGTCGGGGCGATACCCGGATACCAACCTCGGTGCGTTACCGTGCTCTGTTGCGACGACAATACGAGTTGCTCCTGCTTCCTTTGCAAGTTCAACTCCTGCATGTGCAACTGCTCTCGTTGAGCGGAATCGGGCAAGAGCATTTGGCCGTTGATCGTGAGAACCGAGGCCTTGTTCGGTCGCATATGCAATTTTAGCCATGGTTTTTACGGTTTCAAGCGGGTATTGTCCCGATGCAGTTTCTCCCGACAACATAACTCCAGTTGCACCATGACGTATCGCTGTAGATACATCGCTGACCTCGGCTCGTGTTGGACGGGGCTGAAGAGTCATTGACTCCAACATCTGAGTAGCAACGATGACAGGCATACCTCGTTCGAGGGCTTTGTCAATGATTCGTTGCTGTGCCATTGGCACGTCTTCGAGGGGAATCTCAACACCTAAGTCACCTCTTGCGACCATAACGGCATCCGCCACATCAAGGATTGAGTCAAGATTCTTCAACGCAGCAGGATGTTCTATTTTTGCAACGATGGGGACATGCATTGATGCCGCTTTTACAGCAGCCTTGGCAGGAAGCAAGTCCTCTGCGGTCCTCACGTAACTCACGGCAATGTAGTCTGCACCTTGCTCGAGAGCATGTGCCATTGCTCTCTCGTCTTTTGGACCTATGGCAGGAAGTTCGACCAAGGTCCCCGGGACGTTGACTCCCTTACGGCTGCTTACCGGTCCGCCATCTTCTACTCGGCATGTTACCGTTGAGTTGGGCGTTCCTGGTGTTTGGACGACAACCATCCGGATTAGGCCATCAGCAACCAAAATCGGGTCGTTGGGCTTGAGTTCTGCCGAAAGTCCACCGTACTGAACGGGTAGAGAACTTCCATCGGTGGATTCCATTTCGTTCAAACCGCATACCAACTCAACGGTTGAGCCCGGCTTCAACATAACCACGCCGGGGAACGAGCCTAAGCGCAGTTTTGGACCGGGTAAATCTGCTAGAATACAGGTAGGGCGGCCAATGTCGTCCTCAATTGAACGAATCCGTTGATAGAGTTCAGTTTTGGTTTCAGGCTCACCGTGAGAATAATTGAGACGGCATACATCAACGCCTGATTCTAAAAGCTGAGTTAGAAGGGTTCGTTCTTCGCTGGCAGGACCGATGGTAGCTATGATTCGTGTGCGGCGCATGGATAACAACTCGTTTGAATTCTCACTTGTAAAATAGACGAATGACAAATTGTTCTATTTGAACATCATTGGATTTAGCGTTATGAACACTCAATGTCCAATCACCGTCTCCGTATGGCGGGCCGTCATCTCCATCTCCATCGTTGAAAAAGTAGGAATTGATGGTGAGATGGATACAGTCTTGCTCGCTATCACAATCTCCATCGTCTCTTGAGTCTTCGTCCGTTGAGGATGTGTTGCTGGCCTCTTCATTGCCCTCATTGTAGGAGAAAATTTCAACTTTGTTTCGCCCTTCGCCAACCACCCAATCGTCATCAGTTTTGGGATATTCAAGTTCTGAAACAACTTTGCGAATGGTATTGCCGCTCTCTTTGTCAAAGACGATAGAGACATCAAAATCAATCTCAACGGGCTGGCCGTTATTTGATGTATTTCCGCCGATTTCAAAATCCTTCCAGTAGCCTGCATAATTCACGTAGACATCAATGGTCGTGGCGTCCGTCATACCGACGTTGTTAACGACGGTCAAACCGACTTCGTATTCTCCTGGTGCAACATTTTTCCATTCCACAGACTCACCTGATAGGTCGTCGTCGTTTTCGCTGTCGCCATCGTTATCTTTGTCTTCATCAAGGTCCAAGTCCCAGTACCAATCGGTGATGTATTGCGAAGAATCCCCTGAATCAGATGAAGAGGCATCGAGAGAAACGATTGCTGTCTCGGTGACCGAACGGTCCGTGTTGGCTTTTTCTCGCTCACAAATCCAAAGCACAATGTCTTGATCTTCATCTATCTCGTTGTTTTCACAATCCTCAGAATCGTCGTATTGCTCTATGTTTGCATCGGGTTCAACCGCCCCGGCCTCAGCGACTGTAACCGTACGGACTTGTTCAGATGTTTTTGTCCCGTCCGATACCTCCAGAGAAACATCGTAAGAGCCGGGAGCGCTGTATGAGTACGTTGCAGTACGCCCTGTCGCATCAATATCGCTGCTGCCCACCTTGTCAAAGTTCCATCTGTACGTGAGCGAACCATCGCTTGGAGTAGAACTTCCCCCATCAAAGGTGAGTGTATCTCCAACTTTTACGTTTGACGTTTTAGAAACAGTGAACACGGCCAACACCTCGTCGTTTGATGAGGAACCTTCGTTTTCAAAGATACACCCGGACAATGCAGCGCACAACATCAACATCGAGAGTAAGAGTGGCTTGAACATCCTTCCCATGAGAACTCGTGGTGGCCCGTTCATCAAAAGGGCTTCCATGAGATGACCGGCTCTAAAAGGAAAAAAGCGTGGCTTGGCGGTTTCCTGCATAGAGGTCTTTTGCTTTCCAACCAAATACTTCTGTGATTCTACCTACTGCAGTTGCCAATCGTTCGGCGTAAAATTGTCCGTCGTATCCCGAAACGCCTCCATTTTCCTCCGCCTCAAACCAAGGCACAACGGTCATGGGGCGATGTGTAGCATTGACCACAACATAGGACACCTTCATTCCAGAAGTGAAGCCCAATCCACTTTCGATTCGTTGTCGGGCAACCCTAACCTGAGCCATACTGTCGGGGTTGGAATAATCCTTGGTAAAATCAACATCTCCAACCTCTTTGACGGGAGTTCGTACAATTTTACCCTTACAGGATTTTGCAAGGATCAATTCCTGTGCGTCGACCTCTTTATTTTTCAAGGCTTGAACCCGTTTCAAAGCATATTCCACTAAAGCATCACCCTGGTCAGCAAGAGCATATGAAAAAATTTCCTTCATGGTTGCTGTAAGGTAGGCGAACGAATCGGTTCGTTGTGTTTCATAGCCTCGGACCAACATCTCTTGAGTGGGCCAAACGACTTGCCCGATGTATCGCTTTTTTGCTCCATGGCTGAAAAACACCGAAAGTCCCTTTTCAAATTCGAGCACCGCTGATGCTTTGCTAAACCGTTCTGCAACCTCTAGACCAAAGGATACCATTCCGTCCAAAGCAAATTGATAGTGTTCTTGCTTTGCGATGGCTTCTTTATGTCCTTTTTCAATTCCTAGAAGGTCGTCCTCCGACAAGTAACTGGGAGCATCTTTTCCGGCAGGACTACGAACGAAGATTGAGTCCGTATCCGAATACACAACCCCGTGGCCCTCCTCCTCAAGTGCGGCAATGATTGTCTTGATGTTTTTGCGAGCCCAAGCGGTGATGGATGAGCCAAGATCCCGATGGGTGAAGCGGTAAAATCCACTTGCAAAAACCCCATAAAACGAATTCATGAGGATTTTTACAGCGTATTGCATAGCGTCGTGAAACTCCATTGAGGCTTGGTCCCCATCTGATTTTGAAGACTTCAATGCTGCCTTGTGTTGGTCCCGCTTTGCCATCAACATTTCCAAGAGTTCAGGAACCAATCCCTTACGGGACGATTGATGGCGAAACACTGCTTCAGTTGGAGAAATATGAACTTCCTCGCCTTCTCGTGGTTGCTCGGGTTGGCCGGGGTCAACTCGGGTCGTGTAACAGACGTTGTGTCCAATCATTATCGATGGATACATGCTCTTGAAGTCAAGCACAGCAATCCAAGGATGGAGGCCTGCCTCTACATCGTGGACGTATCCGCCTGTAATTTGACCTTCTTTCGCCTCAGCGGAACCTGTGAGTGGAACTGCTACACCCTTCGAGTCCGCCAAACGTATGACCAACGAATCAATCAGTTGACTGGTACTGCCGTTTGCTGCTGTTTCAAAAACAACCTTTGCAACCGAAGCAACCGCTTCTTTTCTACGAACAGCTTGAATCGCTTGGAGAATGTCAAGGGGTAGGGCAGCGTCCCGAATACAATATTCCATGACCTCTGCAGGGCGTGTCGCCCATTCATGGTCCATGTTTGAAGCATCAACGTCCATTTTGTGCTTTTCCCCATCGTCTGGAAACAGCAATGTTGCAACGAAAGAGAGGGTTTCTCTACGAGGCTTTAGGGCTTGACGAGCCTGCCACCACGCATCCATAACCGCACGACCTGCGAGATTCCAAGCACGATTTGTTTGCCGTTTAGGCACGAGTGCGTCACGATTGCGCTTCATTTCCGATTCAAGAATCGGTGTGCGGCCCCAGCCCAAAAGTTCGGATTGCGAGGCCCAGTCCTTTTTCCGAGTCAATGCAGCAGTGCGGTCTGCAAGCCTTGGAAGGTCAAAATTGTCAATGTTGTAGCCGGTAATAATATCGGGATCATGCTTCCGAACAACCTCGGTTAGAGAACGAAGAATTGAAGCTTCATCGCCCTCATAAGAGAATGATTCCCGCTTCCCAGTTGCCATATCCTCAATCCATGCGGCAGCACACAAGACTGTTTCATGCTCAATACTTGTTTCCAAATCAAACGAAAACAGCCGGAACGGAATTTGGAATGGCTCTGAAGCACGAAGATCATTCACATCACATGTAACGGTGATATCTACTGGATAGCGACCCGCTCCTCCTGCATCAAGCACTTGATTGAGGGCCCCTTCGTCACCCTCGCGAACGTCAATACATTCACCGTTGAATTTGATGTGAACCCCTAAATCTCCGTCAAGAAAAAGACGATTAACAAACGGGATGTCACCCGAAAATACCCTCCAAGATTGCGATTGGAGTTGTTTCCTCAAAGAAGGCACGTGGAAAGGTTGCTCAACTTCAACCGTCCATACCGGACGGTCTCCCAATTCCGTCCATTTGATGACAGGGCCATCAACACTCAAAACGTGCTCCATTTTTCCAACTTTAGCGATTCTATCTGCCAAAAAAGGTGGTATCTCTTCATCCGTATCCCATGAGCCAATTGGAGCAACTTCGAAAGTGGGCCGCTGGCCTTGAGCAAGGAGACAGATGGACCTGCCATCGTCCATCCGACCAAATAATTCCAATACGGTTTGAGGCGATTGGCCTGAGGATTGGGGATGTTTATGGGCCCGGTAACGACCTGACACCACGCCCATTCTGCCTTCCATGACGTTGCCCCGCACGGGTCTTACTCGCCGACCCCATTAGAACCCATCCGTGACATAGAACGGAAGGAAAGTCTATCCTACATTTGAAGTCAAACATAGCAAGAGGAATGCTTGAAAGCCCATGGTGTATCGCTTAGATTATCTGCGAGGGAAGATTATGGATGAATCATTTGATTGGGATAGCCTCACGTTTTCTCTCACTCCCACTGAAACGATGTACATTACCCACACTGAAGGTGACGAACCTTGGATGCCAGGTCGTTTACAACCCTATGGTGACATTCCAATGTCTCCAGCAGCTGGTGTACTCAACTACGGTCAAGGGTTGTTCGAGGGAATGAAAGCATTCCGAACATCAAAAAACCGAGTTGTGTTTTTCAGACCCGAAGAAAATGCACGGCGGATGCAACGAGGAGCAGACCGCCTCAAGATGCCTCCAGTCCCAGAATCTGTTTTTGTTGACGCTGTTGAGCAAGTGGTTGCTGCTAACATCAAGTGGGTTCCCCCCACCGGCAAAGGAGCCATGTACGTTCGCCCACTGCTCATGGGCAGTGGACCTATTTTGGGAGTGGCTCCAGCACCATCCTACACATTTTTGATTTATGTTACCCCCGTCGGACCTTACTTCAAAGGCGGAATGAATGCGATTGACCTCGTGATTTCTGAACGCCATCACCGAGCAGCACCAGGTGGTTCAGGTGGAGTCAAAGCCATCGGAAATTATGCGCCAGGAATGAAACCAAGTAGGGAAGCCAAAGCCAAAGGATACGCTGAGGTCATTTACCTTGATGCTGAAACACATACCTGTATCGAGGAGGTCGGAGCTGCGAATTTCTTCTGTCTAAAAGACGGTGAATTATTCACTCCTGAACTGACCGGAACAATTCTCCCTGGGATCACTCGTGATTCAATCATACAACTTGCACGCCATTTCGGATATAAGGTTCATGAAACAAGCGTCACTGCAGAATTTGCAATGAATTCTGATGAGGCTTTTTGTTGTGGAACCGCAGCGGTTATTTCCCCGATTGGCAGCATCACTCACGGTGATTCAAAGAAAACCTATGGAGACGGCTCACCTGGAAAAGTCACCACCGAACTCTACGATGCGCTCACTGGCATTCAAAACGAAACGACTGAGGATCTCTTCGGATGGCTTCACGAGTTGCCTCAATGATTTCGCCTAAAGGCGATTGAGCTGGCCCCAACTGCACAGAGAGTTAGACCGATTGATAGCGAGGGGAGTGTGTCCTCGCCCATGGTTGAAACGTTGAGGTTTGTTTCATTCGTGGAATTGTTTTCAACAACGGGTGGAGCTGGCTCGACGATGATTTGACCGACCATTCCAAAAGCTGCATGTGGTTCACAAACGAAATCGTAGGTACCGTTCATGCCGATTTCAAAAGTGAATGAGTAATCTACCTCACGCTGAGGCTCGCCCGAATCAAAGACTTCATTTGCTTCAACGGCGTTGTGCGGTAGTGCTTGACCGCTCCAAAAAAAGCGGACCGTATCTCCTTCAGTTACGGTTACTGAGGAGGGTGAAAAACGGAGATTCGTACTGTCCACGGTAATGATGATATCCTCTGCCTCTTCTTCTTGGGCCGCAGGAGTAAGGTCGCCTTGAAGCAAAAATGAACATAGAAGAAGAGCAAGCAAAGCTGAACATATTTTGCGCATGTTAGTTTTTCCACCCTTTAGGTTATCAATCCATGTTTACCAAGAGAGTCGTTCGAAGGATTATTTTTTGAATTTAGAACGCTTCTTGAAACCGCCCGACTGCTTTTGCGTGGGGCCTTTTCGTTGAGAGCGCGCTCGCCTATCTCCAGTTTGAGGACCTTGAGTTGCCTGTTTTTCAGCCTGATTGCGTTGTTCTCGTTGTATTTGGCGCCATTGACCACCAATAAGTTGCAACAATTCTTCCTTTGAACCTGCACCTATTGATGCCTTTGCACCTGAAGCGGAAACCCATAGGCGACCTTCCTTGCCGTGTGGGCGACTAGGGTGCGAAGTGTGCTCTTCACGCTTGATCTTCTTGAGCCCTACTTGACGAGCTGCCGTGAACAAGCCTTCCAAGTTAGGTTTGAGGACGGAAGAGTCTTTTGGAACTCGGCGACCGTTGCGTCGAGAGGCTTTCATGTCAAAGTAACCGGGCCAAACGCACAATCGGTCGGGGTTGTGGTCCATCTTCTCGCCTCATGTAGGGGTTGGGCCCCGGTGGATTTGAGGCCGTCGGTGGTATCACTCGATAAGAACGCCGTTGATTACGCCATCCTTTCCAGGGCGGGATGTAATCTTGACTCGGCCTTTATCGGTCTCAATAACTGCTCCCTTGACCAAGATGTTACGACGAACGTAGTTAGGGTCAGAAGCGTTTTCAATAACACTGTGAATGGATCCGAGAGTGGTCTTTCCAGTCTTTGAATCGCTGATGCTGACTTGGTTTGCAGCCATGACACGAACCATGGAGTTTCCTCCAGTCTTTCGGTAAACCTTTCGCTTAGGTTCTCCAACGAGTGCAAATTGCTTCTCGGTAGAGATTTCTGTTGAGCGCTTACCGCGAGCTTGTACTTTCCGTCCGCCGGACGGTTTGCGTCGTGAAATTCCATGCCATTGAGCCATTAAGATACCTCCTGCGTGATTGCCGACCTGCACAGGCTATATGAAAGCAACCCTCAGTCACACCGCATCTCAATTTCGGAGAGAACAATGTCCTGCGGACCGATGAGGCGAGCAATAAGAGAGTCTCCCACTACCAATTGCGCTACTCCAGACGGAGTTCCCGTGAACAATAAATCACCCTCTTGAACGGGTGCCCACTCAGACAGAGAATTGAATTGATGATGAATCGGCACGGACATTTCAGTCAAAAATGCAGACTGACGCAGTTCTTCGTTCACCACCAGTTCTAATCTTAGCGCTGAACCTTCATCGTTCAACGAATCCCAATTTGACGACCAATCATGCCATTCGCCGATAACAGCGCTGGAACGGAAACATTTGCCTTTTGCCCATGGAAGTTGTTCGCTTCGCAGTCGACTCTGTGCAGGCCGGTCGGTAAGGTCCAAGCCTACAGCAATGGCTACTGGTTGCGCATTGGGTCCAATCTTAACCACGCATTCTACCTCATGATGCATTTCCCCGGGATGGGCACTGACGGGCAAGGGTCCCGATTGGTGAAGGCACTGGTCGGGCTTGATGAAAAATATGGGTTCCACCAAAGGTTGGTTTCCGAGTTCAAGTGCGTGTTTAGCGAAGGTACGTATGGTACACCACATGGCCATAATACCGCCAAGAAGCCGCTCCACATCAATATCTCTATTGACGAAGAATGATAACCGGTCGCCCCAACATCGGACCATGGCAACCGATTGGGCTATGAAAAAACGCCGGCCTGTGCGAAGAAAAAACATTGCTCCTTTGCTCAAAGACCTTGAACGGGATTTGGAAGTTGACCTCAACGTCGACGGAGGGTTTCTTGAGATGGCTGAATACGGGCCATGGAGCATGGTTTTCGTTGACAAAACACCAATCGTTATTGAAGTGTACAATGAATCCGGTGAACGATGTGTTTTTCTTACCTTGCGTGGGTTCTTAGACCATCAAGATGCTAAAAAATGGGTTGAAGTAGACCACGGCGCCATTCCATTTCTGATGAATGGAGCGGATTGCATGGTGGCGGGAATTCACGGAGCTGAAGAAAGCGTGGAAGAAGGTGATTTGGTTTGGGTCCGCGACATGAAACACAAGCGACCGCTCGCTCTTGGATGGGCTTGCATGTCAAGCGATGACCTTGTAGGAGAAACCAAAGGCAAGGGCATCAAAACCGTTCATTGGGTTGGAGATGAACTTTGGGAAATGGAATAGCGTCCATTCAGCACATCAGGAAGATAAAAGAACGACCACGCCCTCATTCACCGCATGGGTAAACCGTTTGTTGTGATGATGTGCTTGATTCTTCTTCTTTCTTGCACCCCTCAAGTTTCTGCTGCGGAAGGCACTGCGGGAGAAGATGCTAATCCAAGCGGCGAAGTTCCTTTTGTTGTCAATGAACGAACCACTCCTTCCCAAGACGGGCAGTCTTGGGAATTGAGTGTCAGTACTGACGGAGATGCCGTCAACAACGGAACAACCTTGACGATTACCACTCAAATTTGTCTTAACTCTGGAGTGTGTGACCCCCCGAATGTTCACGACATTACTGCCAAGGATGGAACTTATGCCTTGTCGTTAACTCCACCAAGCGACCACACCTACGTTAACTGGCAAATTAAGGCGACCTATCCTGATGATTCAACAGAGAGGTTCCCCGACGGCGATTGGTACAAAACCTGGTCGACGTGCTTCAATGATGATGGAGTCTACGGTGGAATTCATGCAGATGGAGACAAGTGCGATGTACCAGCATCGGGGGAAGAACGTGCCTTGCCGTTCCTCGGAATACCGATGATCGCCACCGTACTCGGAATTGCCACTATCGCAAAAAAGCGCAAAGAGAACTGAAATCAAGAACGATGATGCTCAGCCAATCGTTCAAGAAAACGACGATGGTCTTGGTTCCACGAGGTGATTCGGACGCTAACAGTGTCCCGTTTTGTTCCAATGATGCCGTCGTGAAAACCAGGAGCATGTAGATCGCTGGCAACCAACGGCAAGTGCTTTCCTTTGCATTCGATGAGGCATCCGTCCGATTCAGCCGTTGCCAAACCGAATTCGAAGACAACCTTTCCGTCCTTGTGTTCGCATTCAATTCCACCTGCTCGCATGAATCTCAACAGAGCTTCTAAAATGGCCGAGCCATCTTCTCCCTTGGGCGAATCCACCCCTCCGTAGGCAGAAAGAAAACTGAGTTCAGCCTCATTCTGTTCCATCAGGTGATCAAGGCCCCGTACGTCCTCTGTATCCTTTGGCACGACCTTCACCTCAAACTGATTTTATGTGGGTCCAACCGACAACGCGCCCATCGCTCGCATCTGCGACCAAGGAGAATTGATTGTTCCAACCTTCAGAATCCCATTCTCGCTGAACATCCACCGTTGATGCGCCTGTCACAGAATCAAACAAATCTGCTATATCAATACCAAATCCTGACCCCGGAACAACGACGAGATAGCCCATTCTGGTCTCTTCGTGCAATGCGCCGCCGGTTGTGAACAAGGCCTCGTCACCTTGTAGGGCAGGGAATCTCTGCTGATTCATCAGTCGCGATTCAACTGCTTCAAGCGGAAGTACTTCAGGAATTGAGTCTCGGTTGTGCGTGATTGAGTCATCAAATGCCCCCTTGGCAATGTATTCACAACTCAAATTTTGAGGGTCTTCCCCTTCAACTGAAAAGAGCACCCATCCCGCAGTGTTATCGGTTGCTACCCAAGAAAGGTTCCATTCTGTCGCAGTGCCGTTTGGTTGGTCGATGGCCCTCCAGATGTAGCCGTCGTTATCAAGCGCTGAATTAGCACCGCTAGCAACACTTCCAATCTCGGAAACACAGTCTATGGCGTCATCGAGAGGGTGGCTTCTTTGTGTGCTGTTGTCAGGCATATGTTGTCCATCAACGCCCCAATCAACCATATCTGCGTCGTTTGGATTGAGTTCGTTTGCTTGGGGCCGATTATCGTAAGACCGCCCAAGTTCTAGGGCCTTCACTCCTCGTTGAAGGTAGGTTCGTTCAAAGGTATGATGGAGTTCGAGGTCTCCTTCAGGAAGGACTGCATCAACACCTCGCTGCGTCCATCCCGAACAACTGTCCTGATTGACTTCATTGCTGCTTATCGCCACGTCAACACTTTGTTTAACGGCCCAAGGGCTTATCCCGTCAAGCCAGAGGTTCATCGTTGCATAACCAAGACAAAGTTCCCGGATATCCTTGTGACTTGCGGTGACCTTCCACATGTTGGTCGAACCGATTTTTTCAGTACCAATGACCCTCCACTCCCATCCGGAATTGGTGCCAAGGGCATCCTTCGTGATGTATTCATTACCAAAGAAGGTTGACAGTTCGATGGGTTGTACAATGAGGCCAAGTCCGGGTGAAACGATGTCCAGGCTTCCAAGCAACCCCCCAATTCCATAACTTACCGCAGTCCCTTGATACTCTCCATCAAGAGACATGGAGAAATCCAATTGTGTGCCCAAACTAACTTCCTCACGCAATTCTGTAAATTGTGTGACCGTCAACATTCCGTTTCCTTCACCGCCTAAAGACGTGCTACTGCAGGAATCTGAGCCAGGAATTGAGCTCCGTAGATGCCGGAATATCTCAAATTTACCAGGTCCGCTGAAATCCATTGAATTCGTGCTTTCAACCGCAAGCCAATCCATGCCTTGTCCGCCCTTGGCTCGGACTGCTCCAAGCCTGTCGTTTGAACCTTGGTTGGTTAATTCCAATGCGCCTCCGTCGGTGATTTTGGCTTCACCGCTCCCTTCAAACATCATCCGGATTTTACAAATGTCATCTTCTGTTTCAATACGGTCCGTAATGAGTTCAACAAATTCTTCTGAGGCCATGAAACTACCATCGGTGATTGCATATTGCATCTCGTCACCGTAACGCAGTGAATCGGCTGTAAACGGCTCAAGTTGATTGTTGAGGTAATACCATCCCCCAGCTCCTAAAATCAACACGGATAGAAGCACGGCGGCGACTTGTGGTTTCTGAAGCATCTCTAGGAGTGTTGTTGGTGATTCAAGCCGAGAAGATGATACAGGTTGTTGAACTGATTCTTCCTTCAATTCAGGTTGTTTGTCTAGCGCCGGCTCATCAACCGATTCCACGAGATCTGCATCAAGTATTTCTGCATCGAGAACCTCTTCATCCTCAAGCTCGGATGAGGAATCATCCGTTTCATCGCCTACGAAGTCATTATCTGATGAAGTAGGGGTAATGGTCTCTTCATCCTCAAGGGACATCATCACGGGTTCACCTTGCTGGGAGGAGGAGACATCATCCTCTAACGCATCATCGCCAGTGTTATGGAAGGTTGCAGTATCCTCATCAAATACTTCCACGCCGAGGGTCTCTTTGTCAACACCTGCATCCAACAAACGTTGCAATAATTCTGCCTTTTTGCCCGTAGCAGAAAGGTCATTTAAGACGCACAAAGCCTTGAGTTTAGCAACCGTAAGTGTGGTGGTTGCTGCATCGGCCATAGGTTTCCCTCATTCTACCGTGAGCATCTTCCCTTTCAAGGATGATGCTCGTTTGTTGCTCTTATGCATCAATAATGTGAGCTTTCTAGGCTTCATTCCTCATGAGGAATGTAGGAACCGTCCTCACTTTGAACATAAACAGTCTGTTCGTAAGTTCCATCCGGCATTTGCTTGAAGAAAAATCCATCTTCTGCAGCAATAAATTCTCCTTCCGAAGGTGTTGTTTCTTGCGCAGGAGGCTCTTCCTCAGTGGGCTCAGATGATTGGGCTATTGGAGGGGCTGATGGACCCGAGTCTGGTGGGCCGCTAGGACCTGAGCCTGGAGGACCGCTAGGGCCTGAACCGGGTGGACCGGTTGGACCTATGGATGCGAGAACCTTGTCTTCTGTGGTCTCGTGCTCACCCTCCAGAATTGACCGTAATGCTTTGCCGTGCTTTTGAGCCCCGACGAATGCAAACCCCGAAAGAAGGAGGCATAAGAGGCCAGCTACTCCAGCAAAGAATTGGTTCGGGTAAATCTTTCCAGAGACGCTCATGCCATCACTTGCCTGACCGGTTTTCGAACCCGTTTCATCAATGTACTCAACGATCACACAATAATGGCCTGGGTCAATTCCAAACTCAAACTCATAGACTCCATCCGGCAGTACTGGGTTTGATGTTTCTTGATACTGATATTCATGCGACCCTCCGTTCTTGGCAAGCTCTGTGTATTCACCTAAGTTGCTTTGGCAATCTTTCTGCTCAAGAACATAAACGCCAATGTTGACGTTCGCCTCTGAAGGAGGTTTGGAGGCTGTAACTTCAATTTTCATGGGTACATCAAACATGTCTTCTCCGTCAATTGGAAGGCCCCATACCAAACCGATATCCTTCTCTGCTGAGGAGGTGAATCCGTCATAATTTGCTGAAAAGGGCATTGGGAACAGTGCAAAACCAAAGAGAATCGCTGCGATTCCCAAATACATGAAGACGTTCCATCGGGATTGCTTAAGTCGCCCCTTACGCTCATCCAAACTCATGTCTTCAATCAGTTCGTCTTGATCCTCGTCGACTGCTAAAGCACCGGCTGCATCCATTTCCTCCTCATCGGACATGAACCTCTCATTTCACCCGAGCACTTGAAATGCGCGTCCAATCATAGGGATATAATGGCGACCGATGGTATCAAGAATGATTTGGATGACCGTGCGCTCATGGGTCTCCGTCTCGCTGTCCTTAGCCGTGGACCCCGATTGTACAGTACCCGTCGGATTGTGGAAGAAGCCCGGAAACGGAACCTACGGGTCGATGTTTGCGACCCGATGAAGTTCTCATTGATGGTCATGGACGGCAGCGTTGATGTCCTTCACAAAGGAAAACCATTTTCCTACGATGCCGTTATCCCTCGTATCGGACATTCCATTACGCAACACGGTGTTGCCGTATTAAGGCACATTGAGCAGCTTGGGATGTGGACCGCGAATACCGGCCAAGGGATTCTTCAAAGTCGTGATAAGTTGCATGCTTCACAAATTCTAGCACGAAACCGAATCCCAATTCCACGCACGCTTTATGTCAGAGACATTTTGGATGTTGAGCAGGCAATAGATGCCGTCGGCGGGCTTCCAGTTGTGGTAAAAGTAACACAAGGGACCCAGGGCGAAGGTGTATTTTTGAGACATACGGCTTACGAAGTCCGTAACCTGGTCCAGGGGCTCTTGTTGACTGGAAAATCAGTGCTCGTCCAGGAATATATTGCTGAATCTCACGGCAAGGACATACGCGCCCTTGTCGTAGGCGACAAAGTTGTTGCTTGCATGAGGCGGAGAGCAAGAGGAAGAGAATTCCGCAGTAATTTCCACCTTAACGGCACGGTTGAAAATGTGGATTTACCACCCGGATATGCAGAAGCAGCATGCCGTGCTGCACGCGTTCTGGGTTTGAATATTGCAGGCGTGGATTTGCTCGAAGGAAATCAAGGCCCTCTTGTGCTTGAGGTTAATTCGTCACCGGGCCTTGAAGGAATCGAGAAGGCCAGTGGCGTCAATGTTGCTGGGGCAATTATTGACTACATCATGCAAGACACTGCATTTGGTAAAGTTGACCTTGACCTACTCTTGAGAACAGTACCGGGCTCTGGCGTGCTTTCCCTACAACTCAGGAACCATCCAAAAATGGTCGGAAAACGACTTGATGAAGTGTTCGCATCCATCCCTGTCTTCGCTCTTTCTAGAGGTGACCGTCTGGTTTGGAATCCGGATTCCGACTTGCAATTACGCTACGATGATGTGCTGGTTTGTTACGGTGAATTAACCGAATTACGGTCATCATTACGCCAAGCAATGCTCGGCGTTCCACGTGAAGCACTCATGTTTGATGATACAGCCAATGAGAGTGAAGTTTGAGATCCGGTTTCAATATCCTATGCATCTAATAAATGTAGGAAGAACGATTATAGGCAAAAAATGCCAGCAATATGTATGGACTACGAGGCACGAACGCTACTTGAGTTAAAGAAACTCTGCAAGGAACGTGGTTTGAAGATCTCCGGCAACAAAGACGATGTCGTCATACGCTTGATGGAATACGATGAAATCGCTTCGGGCCCCAGGACAGTCACCTATCAACCAGCAGGTTTGGCTGGCCCAATTCCATCGGTGCAGCAAATCGTTATGCCTCCTCAAAACAACATGTATCAAACACTTGGGACTTTTGTCATCATTTACGCATTGATACGCATTGGTTGGTCAATGCTATGGACACTTAACAACGACCAACTGTTGGGCTGGTTGCTGTCTCCCGTTGGCTTTTTCATCGGTATGGGCTTCTTGGTTGGTGGCGCACTGATTCATCAAGAATACAAAAATGGGATTTTCCTCACGATGGGCGTATTGGTACTTTCTGGGGTCTTGAGTATCGGCTTCCACGCTGAAACCATGGATGAGATGAACCCTGTCACACTCGTATGGGGAGACACTGCTATGTTCATGACGTCGATGATGTGTTCCTTTTCTTGTCTCGCAATCGTTGGCCTCCCTCTCCTCTTGGGAGATGGAAACATGAAACCGGGATGGCCTCCGTCCTTGCAACGGGTTTTCGACAGAACTGGCGGTGGCAACAAGAAGCGACAAGTCTCCTGCCAAAACTGCGATGAAACACTGAATATTCCTAAGGACTACTCGGGAACGATTCAGTGCCCCGCTTGTAAGAAGAACATGACTGTTTGATTAGCCCCAAAAGCGACGGGTTCTAGCGTATTCAACTTCAGCCCGATGAATGGCTTCGAGCAAGTCTTCTTCGTTGCCTTGAGGGACCTTCAACAACAAACGAATTGCGGTGGCCTCACCAATACCTCTCCCCATTAAGCACAGAATCGCTTCAATGCCGCGGTTTGCTACGATGCTCGCATTTTTCATCATCCGGTCCTGGTCTTTTTGGTCGTCAGAAGCAACCCACTGCTCAAGCATGGATTGCAAACCTTCACGGGCACATGCCAGCATCTGTCCATTGCATTTTAAACAACGGCCGGGTTTGTCCATACTGGCATAACGAGCAATTCGGAACCGGCGCACTGCATGGCATTTCAAGCAACATAAAACCGCACGTTCATTTGTTAGGCGCAGTTTCAATCGTTCACGTAATGCTGCATTGTCCCAATTTGGCAAAAGCATGTCGTCTTGAGTACGGTTTGACAATCCAAGAGGCCCTGAGGATGTGATGTGCAATTCAAGTAATCCGGATTGAATGCCCCTCATGACGTCGCTTGCCCCATGAACATCCATGCGTTCATGGAATAATTTTGAGAGCACTTCCTCCATCACGACCGTTCCGCGATATTTCCTCAGCAAGGCTGGAAGGTTAATTCGGCGGGGGTCAACGCCGTGCCTAAGAATCCCAAAGGTCTTAGCGACCTGGGCAAATCTCCAGCGGACTTGGCGGGAGTTGGGTACAGTGATGCTAAGCAATTGTTCGATGGCGTCCGGTGGGGTTTCTGTAAGCCAAGAAACTATGTCCTCTGGCCGAACTCCGCTGGTTTGTATAGCAATTCGAGTTGATTCTACGATGAGCCTGCCCCAATGACCCGACTTGGTTGAAGCCATAGCAAGGAGGAAATGGCCCAGTGCTTCATTGATTTTTGACCCCTGACAGATGTTAATGACCAAAGCGTCTTCCCGCTCCTCAATCGTAAGCACACGGTCTGTTGGAAGTTTTCCGGTCGATTCAACGTGGGATGAAATGACTTCGGCAAGCAGGCTCATACCCTCGGAATCCAATGGATAGTCGGCAAGGGTACCCTGCTGTGGAGAAACGAGTGAAAGCGGATCGTAATCGGGAGGTGAAGGCGTCGGAACAAGACCGAGGTCACTCGCAATTAATTGCCGCAAATATCCAACATCTCGAGCGACTCCTGCCGGAACAGGGGGCAACTCACCCAACCATTGCGGGGCTTTTGCATGGTCGTTGACAGGGGCAACCAACAGTTCTGCTTGCTCGGGGTCAGCATCAACGATCATCCACGTACGGCCAGCGATGACAAAGCGTCTTGGGACTCCATCTTCCTCTTCCCCCGAGTCGTTCAACGTCAGAACAAAGGCTTCATCCACATTCCCTAAACTCCGACGGGTTACTGCGTCACGAACTCGGTATGAACGCTTGTCAGGAATCATGGAAAGATGGTGAGAAACCCATTCACGTGTCCGACCTGCAGATGAAAACCAACCGTTCGCAAAACGTTTCGGAACATCCACCGTTCGCTCGGTATAATTTCTGGGTATCTCTTCATCAGGAATTGAATACAGAGGTAATTCTTCAGGCAATGGGTTGTCTGTCTTCGCAGCAGCAGCCTTGGCTACTTCGTAGATTGCCTTTGGCCAACGGAACCATGGCAATTGAGAAGGGTCCGGAATAAATCGGAGAATCCATCGCTCAGCGAGTACCTGAAGGATAGCTTCACTGTCTGCCCGGCTCCAACCCTCAAATTGTGAGGCATTCGCTATCATCTCTGTGGCTTCATCGATGGGCACAGCCTTGAAACAATGAGCCATGAGAACCAACTGGTTTGCTGCAATACTGCGCGGTCGTTGTCGCCATTCTACGGGTTCTATTTCTCCAAGCATTGCTCGTCGTGCGATCACCGTAGATTCGCTGAGATGGTCGGTATCCCACGAGAGAAGGTGCCCGCGCCCCAATCCTCCAAGTCGGTGGTCAGCACGACCCACCCTTTGCAGCATCCTATCAACCGATTTTGGCGAATGCAATTGAACGATTCTCCGTACACTCCCAACATCGATTCCAAGCTCAAGACTTGACGTACATACCAATCCAGACAAGGTGCCGTCTCGTAATTCGTCTTCCATCTGTTGCCGTGTTTCCGCTGCGAGGGATCCATGGTGAACGCCTATGTTCAAATCAGGAGCCATGGCTTGGAGCCGCGTTGACAAGGTCTCTGCCTCGCTACGGCTGTTGACGAAAACCAAGCACGGGGCTTGGGTTCTTAGGATGGTGCACAACTGCCGGTAACATGCGTGCTGTCGTGGACTTAGCGTCAAGTCAATGCTGCCAATCTCATCTTCCGGTAATGGCATCGTGGATTCTACAGTCAGTTTGGTATCTCGGTGACCCATTGCGATGATGGCTTTCCCATGCTTCGGAGAAAGCCACTGGGCAACTTCATCTGGATTGCCGACGGTTGCAGAAAGCCCAAGACGTTGAACTGAATGGCCGGTGAGAGCCTCAAGACGAGCCAGTCCAACGCTTAATTGCCATCCTCGTTCGGAGGATGCTAAATCGTGAACCTCGTCGATAACAACTGCTTTTACGGTTTTGAGCATCGCTCTCAGATTTTTTCCACTGAACATTAATTGGAAGGTTTCGGGAGTCGTTACAAGAAGATGAGGTGGACGACGAGTCTGTTTTGTTCGTTGCGATTGGGGGGTGTCGCCGTGACGAACGTCAACCTTCAACCCCACAGCCTCGGCAAGCTCTCTCAAGCGACGGTCAATATCTCGGTTAAGAGCCCTGAGGGGCGTGATGTAAAGAATTGAAAGTGGCTCCCAATTTTCTCGTAGGCATCGGTCAAACAACGGCAAAATACCAGCCATTGTTTTTCCAGAACCGGTTGGTGCGATGATAATTCTGTCTTCGCCCTTGACCAATTCAGGCAGCACTAGATCCTGAATTGGCGTCGGTTCCCAACCTTTTTCTTCAAGTGCGGCGGAGAGAGAAGGGTGAAGATTGGAAAATACAACAGACATACTCTCCCCACCCTTATTGAGACTGCCAATGCCCACCCTTCTTGAGGATTTGGATGTGCGAAATCAAACCCGTTACATTCATCCCTAAGCATAAGATAGGGCTAACATGGCAGAGACTCTACAGGTCGCAACAATAGCAGTTCTTGTTCTCGCAACGATTCTCATCCTCCGTTCGTTGGGTAAAAAAGAATCAGTGACTGAACACATCGCTCCAATGCTTGCATCCCAGCAGCAAATCAGTGAAACCTACACCGTCATGCAAGACGAATACAAACAAATGAAGGATACTCTTGCTGACGTACGGCTTGAAATTCAAGAATCACAGCAAGGGAGAAAAGAAGTTGTTCAATTCAGCAAAGACCTTCGTGATGTGTTGATTAAACCAAATATTAGAGGTGACGCTGGGGAGAAATTGCTTGAAGAGATGTGCAATGACTTCCTTCCAGACTCAAAGTGGGAGCGTCAGAAGGTAACCGATGAAGAATCAAGCAGTCAACAAGGTGGAGTTGATGTACTCATTAAGACGGGGCAACTCAACGTTCCGGTTGATTCTAAATTCCCGAGAGAGGCGTGGAAACGCTATGTGAACCTCATGGAAGAATCGTTGAACGGGATGGATGAAAGCGAGCAAAAAAACCATCGGAACAAAATCAAAACCGAATTTGCAAGTTTTCAGAAATCTGTGTTGACAAAAGTTGATGAAATACAAAAGCACATCAACCCCACAAGTGGAACGACCGATTTTGCACTCATGTTTATTCCAACCGAAGCCATGTATTATTCTGTAATCTCATCCAAAAACGGGTTGAATGAAGAGAACCTTGTCACTCGAAAAGGCGAGACGCAGCAACTTCTTGATGCGATGATAGCGGAAAATGTCATTCCTGTATCCCCCTCGGTATTTTATCCGTTTATCAGTATCATTTTGGTGGGAATTAAAAACATGCAAGTCGTGGAAAATCTTGAATCCTTGCAGAAGCGTCTGGATCTGTTTGAACAAAAATTAGGAACGTTCACCACCTCCTATGGAGACATAGGAGACGCGCTGGAAAAGGCCGCTGCTGCATACAGGGACGGCGAAAAACGGTTTGAGGAACTCAAGGTAAATGCCACAAAGGTTGGTAAGGCTCTTGAAGAAGTTGAACTCAAAGACGCTCCGATGCTTGACGAACCGATTGACCGGTTGGAACAAACGTCAGGATCATAATGCTGAAATCAAAAAACATTGTAAGGAATTTATGCTAAAGATTATCATGTATGTTGCCAGCGATACTGCATGGCAGATGATGCAATTAATGCGCTCTTGCCAGTTGCAGCGGTAGTGCACATCGCCCTTGGAATTATGACGCTTCTTCTTGTTCGACAAACGACAGACAGAAAGTGGAATGAAAAATTCGCAGGTTATATCATAGCCTGGATGATGATTATTCTTGGCCTAGAGTACACGTTTGAAACCATCATTGATTTCAAAATTGACCAATTTACCTCTCAAGATTTCGCCAATGGAGAATTCACGGCACTGTGGTTTTCTGTTTACAAATTTGGTGAGAAGGCTATGGCTTCCGCATTCATAAGTCTCGTCTGTATCCTGCCGCTGATTTACCCATACCCGCTGCTTCAAAGAGACAATGCAATCAAAGTTTCGGCTGCCATTGTTTTACTTCTTGGGCTTGTCATGATTCCAATTGACATCTTTACGCAATACTCACACCGTGACATCAAGTTCTCAGTGACTTGGATTTGTTACTTCATCTGGATTTCAGTGTACATGAGGTTCATTTTCGGAGAACTATTGCATGGAGAAGAAAAAGCGAGAGAAGTTTCTGCAGTCTCTCTGCTTTTACTCCTGGGAGTGAAAATTCAATTTATGATTTTCTGGTTGATGAACTTGACCGGCGAATCAAAAATTTATCAAGCAAGGTGGATTGTTGAAGACGAATTAATCGGAGGGGTTTCACAGTCTGAGATAAGCACTGGAATATTCTTACCACTCGGCATGACTCTCTCTGGACTTACACTTGTGTTTTTGTTGTTCGGAGAGTTATGGCGAGCTTACAAAAAAGGTGTCAGTGGACTGACGGTTGTTACAGGGACGATATTTGTTGTTGGAATTATTTGGTTCTTGCTGACACTTGTAGTAAGGGACACCGCCAATTCATGCATTGATACTGTGTGCCAACCGTTTCCCAAATCATTCATTGATTGGTATGCTTTTACGTACCAAGTTGCGATTTATCTTCTCGTACCTCTCATATTCATGTATATCATATTGAATTATAATATCGTTGATACAGAAAGTGCAGAAAGTAAAACGATTACCAGAATAATGGTCCTGCTTCTCTTGCTTGTGGCAACTTCAAGCCTTATTGAAATGATTCAAATTGTACTGCCGATACCAGAGATGATCACATCGGCAATCTTCGCCGCTGGAGTTGTTTTGTTTATCGGATGGGAAGAAAAGATCATGGACAAAATGATGAAGCATAAATCCAATGCCGTTGATGCAATCCATTCGATAATCCCATTAAACAGGCCCTTGATTGATGAAAAGGATTACCGTACATTTTCAATAGTGGTTTTTAGTTTGGTGATTTACGGCCTTCTTTTATCGGTATTATTTGATTCAATGGGGCTTCATAGGTAGGTGGTAAAATGAGTAATGAAAACGAAAACAATGCTGATGGCGACCTAAAGAACGCGCTCTTTAGCCTGTATTCCCATAAAGAATCCAATATCGCTTTCGCCGTATTTGTAACTTTAGTTTTGTTATTTGGAGCCTTACAATCTCTTGATTGGAAAGAGAACTATTACCAACAAGCTGTTGACGCTAAAACTGCTGATGATTGGCGAGTCATGTTTGATATAACCACGTCCTCTCAAGAGCAAACTGAGGTTTGGCAGGATGAAGAAACAAAAATAATTGAGTTCGATATGAATGACTTTGGAATCCCAGAAGGAGATTATGTGGGTGCGATATATGTTAGCATCACCCCTAAAGATTCTGATGCCTCAGCAGTTGACCCACTGGTACAATGCGATGCTATTTCTTCAGATATTGAGAAGAACGATTTTACAGCGCAATGGGATCACGATGCAAACAATCTTTCCGGGCAAGACAGCAGTTGTGAAACAATAGAGATGTACCTCCAGGTCTATCCTGGCTATTCCGGAGGCGAGCAAACCTCTGATGCACCAAATGAATATCAAGCACTCATGCCGTGGACACTTGCAGGGTGGGGGGATGGCACTCTTGCAATTAAAGTTGAATTGGATGTTAACTCCGTAGACCAACTCGGTCCTGTTTCTCAGGATCAAGATGAAGAGATTACCGTTGTCGTAAATGTTGAAACATTCACGGCAACTGTTGAAATGATTGGTTGAGCCACAAGGGCGCCCGCAATCAGGTTAATTTTCAGCGTTCGCATTGGAGCCAACAACCACTAAATCAATTTGGATTGCTTCATCGTGGTTCTTGTTTTGAATTGGGATTTATGATTACAGAACTTCAAGTTTGATGTTAACATCGGGGAAACCTACGCCATATCCCCACCGTTCCATTCACCAAGAGCAACCTCCAAGCAAACAATTTTTCCGACCAAACGCTCCTTAGATGACGATTTTGGCGATACACTCAAGAGACAATCGCCCTTGAGTTAACACATGTCTCAATTTATGTTTCTTGGCCAAACCATCCCTCGTTTAACGCTTCTCGTCGGCAGTGCACTGGTGATTGAGGGCATTGGATTTTACCTTGGAACCGGAATGACGAGCATGACTTCACTTATCCCTGCCTTTTTCGGAATTCCGCTTATTGCCATGAGCATCATGGCAACCCGTCAACCTGAACGTTCACACCATTGGATGCACATCGCAGTTGTCTTTGGACTGTTGACCTTCCTCGGAGGTGGCATGGGCATCAAAGGACTCATCGATGGCGACCTGAGTGCTTCAACACTGGCCCAGTTGATGATGTTGGTCATGGGCGGCGTCTACACCTTTGCTTGTATGCGCTCATTCACCTTTGCACGGAAAGCAAGAGAAGCCGCTGAAGCGTGATCAACAGTAGCGATTTATGTGGCCGCTGAACTCTCTTACGAACAATTGAGTCGTTCGGGTTTTGCCATTATACTTCACCTAGGTCTTGGCAAATATATTAATTATGGATTTGGCAATTAATAGCATTCTTTAAATCGCTATTAATTGGCGGCGAATCATGGCCAACCCCACGGAGTCCACTCCCGAAGATTTGAATTTAGAGAAAGATGCAGAGACATACGACGTTGTCATCGTTGGCGCTGGTGCAGCTGGCGTAGGAGTGGCAATTGCAGTTCAGCATACCGGTATTGAAAATTACCTCTTGGTCGACCGCGACAGCGTTGGATCATCGTTCGCCTCATGGCCAGAGGAAACGCGATTCATCACACCCTCATTCCCAAGCAACTCGGTCGGAATGCTCGACTTGAATTCAATTGCCATTGGCGTTTCTCCTGCATTCAGCATGCGTGTTGAGCATCCTACAGGACAGGAATACGCTGCCCATCTCCAAAGCCTTGCTGAGTTTATGGAGCTCCCAGTTCGGGAGAATACCGAAATCACTAGCATAGAAAAGAAGGGTGACTTGTTTCATTTGGAAACAAAAACCGTTACTTTGTTAGCCAAGAATGTTATTTGGGCCGCTGGAGAATATCAATATCCGTCTCTGGATCTGTTTGAGGGCAGTGAGCACTGCAGACACACTTCCACTGTTGCAAAATACGGTGATTTGGAAGGGGATGATTTTCTCATTATAGGTGGCTATGAAAGCGGGATTGACGCTGCATACCACCTTGCAAAATGTGGGAAGAAAGTACGAGTTTTCGATATTAACGGGCCGTGGAAAGAAGCAAGTTCTGATCCAAGTATTGCCTTGTCAACCTTCTCCTTTGAGCGCATGGAGCATGAAAGTTTTGGAGAAAATGTTGAGTTGTTTGCTGAAACACCCATTAAGTCTGTTTCGTTTGAGGGGGGCATCTATGAGATAACAACGGAAGACGGACAGGTGTTCCAATCAGAGGTACAACCTCTCCTGGCGAGTGGCTTTGATGGAAGTCATAAATTCGTATCTCATCTATTTGAACAAAGAGAAGACGGATTCCCTTCCTTGACCGAACGCGATGAGTCAACAATCCTACCTGGAATGTTCCTTTCCGGACCCTCAGTACGTCATGACGGACATATTTTCTGTTTCATCTTCAAGTACCGCCAACGTTTTGGAATCGTTGCAGAAGCCATCGCTTCATCTCTTGAGATGCCAACTGAAGAATTTATCGAGGCGTACAAGGGGTGGGGCATGTACTTGGACGACCTTTCCTGTTGCGGACAGGAGTGCCTAACATGCTGAATAAAAATGAAACTCGAATCGGAAAGATGTTGAGTTTGGAATGGCTTGGCCAAACAGTGGCCAGTCTGTGCTGGATCGTGAGCGTATTCGTTTACGGAATCGGCTCTACTGGCGATTGGTTGCAATTGGGCGCTGCGAGCAGTTGGATGCTGTCAAACATCGCAACGGTTGTGAACATAAATCCGAACCAGTAACGACAAAACGGACGGGGAAACAACGGATTATTGGGCCTTGGACCAGAATTCATCAATTTCATCTGCATCAACCAATGGGCCGATGTGACGTTCGATCACTGTTCCGTCTTTGCCGATGAGGATTAACGTTGGTGTGTTGTTGATTTCAAAGTCTTCGGCAAGGTTGACACTCATCGAGAATGGAGCATCAACAGTGCTTTCTTCCTTGCTTTCATTGACTTGGGTGTGCCAATCTTGTAACTTATCTTGACCACCATCGTTTGCATCCGTTGAGACGACAACGTACGTTTCATTGTCGAGGTGATTGGCTACTGCATGCATCGTAGCTCGGCATTGGTTGCACCACGAGGCGGAAAAGTGGAGAATGTAGTTCGTTCCAAGTAGGGATTCGCTACCGTATTCAAGGCCATCATCGGCAATAACGGTGAACGAGGGTACGGTCTCCTTTGACACGGCTTCTTCATCACTCATGCACCCAGGCGAAAACATCAACGCTGCGAGAAGGAGAGTGAGAAACAGCGCTTTCTTTTGCATATCTATCCGTTAACTCCATCCTTTTCAATACCTTCCCCTGCAAACCTCCTGTGCGCAGCGAGATGGTGGGTTTGATAACCAAATAGACTTAGCCAAAGATATGCGCAATACACTGGTATGGTTTTGCCTTCTTCTGTTGATGGGGGGCCTTTTTTCTCACCCCAATAGCATCCCATCATCTGAACTTTCATCTTCTACTGTGCTCTTCAGTGATGGCATGGACAACCAAACGGATGATTGTCCTGAGGTGAATGGGACTTCGAGCATAGACCGATCAGGGTGCCTTGATACAGATGGTGATGGGTATTCAGATCCCGACTCTACATGGAATCGCACCATGGGCGCTGATGCCTTTCCTTTACGCGCTGATGCGTGGAGTGATTTGGACGGAGACCAGTTTGCCGACCAGCCCAACCTCAACATCACCGATGATTGCCCAAACCGATTTGGAAAAAGCCGATCAGTGTTGTTTGGATGCTCCGATATGGACCTGGATTGGATCCCAGATGTGCTCGACACGGACATTGATGGAGATGGAATTTCCAATGAACTTGAAATCGCTTCTTCTGGAGCATTATTCCAATACGACCCTATGGACCCAAACTCGTACCCAATTGACACGGATTTTGATATGATTCCTGATGCAGTAGACGACGATGATGACAATGACTTCTGGCCAGACACCATCGAACTTGATCGCGGGTCTGATCCCTTGGATGCAGAACATACACCGTTCAACCAATACTTCGGAATCTCAACCGGTTTCTTCTACTATGGAGGGCTCGAAACTGACAGTAAATACGACGCTGAAGCCGTTGAATTGTCGTTGTCTGGGCTGATGGAAGTGGTCACCGAAGAATTGGTGATTCCGTTTTTATTGATTCCAATTTACATGTACGTGTTTTTATCACGCCGGCAGCGGTTTGAACAATTACGGACTGACATTACCGAAGCTAAATCCGATGAAGCTCTGTTTGAACTTGAAATCAAGGTTAACGACCTGATAAAAGAACGGAAAATCAAGACCCTGCACGGCCTGATTCTGAGAAATACCATTGAGGAACAAGAGAATAAAATTCGTCGCCCGTCAACGCATGAAGAAGAATGAATTGACCGTATCCCCATGGATGGTATGGAGAGCCGTTGTGTTCGCCGGCATAGCAAGACATCACGCACATCAATTTCGTGTACGTGGGTGTTTGGACAGGCACATCCAAAATGGCGATGAAATCCAATTCTGGGCAAGCATTGTTTAGTTTTCTCCAAGTCAAGAGAGACCTGTGATCGAGGCAAGTGGTATCGTTTGAACGGAAGTTTAGGTGGCCCTAATTTTTATGCTAGTGTCTCTTGGACATATCCATGCACTACTACTTTCCAGGCATGATTGTGGGAATTATTCTTCTCCAAACCAGTATCGTTGCACCAACGCTATTTAAGAAACTAAACATTGAAGATTTTGGACGGGCCATAAGAGCCCTATGGCCTAAATTTTTCATCATGCTATCCATATTGGGTGGAGCGAGTTTGGTGAGCCTATATTTCGAGCACGACCCAACAATTCCGCAGTACGCAATTTCTGGCTCAACCACACTATTTGCATTGATTTGTTACGCAATAATACCTGCAACGAACCGAGCTACTGATGAAGGAAACCAGAAAAAATTCAATCTACTTCACAAAATAAGTGTTTACCTAACGGTAGTAATGTTGCTTACGAACATCGCATTTTTATTCGTTTGAATGGGTACCCATAGCGTCGGATACATGCACAAGGGCTCTCCTCGTGTATACTACTCATCGAGACTACTCATCATTACTACCCGTATCATTAAATCCTATCTTATCCAGGTAAGGCCATGCACAAGAAAGCGGCAATCGGCATAATTGCAATCTTCCTCCTCTCAATTGGCTCCCCCCTCGTTGAATACGGAGATGAGGAAAAGAACACGAGTGAGATATTTGAAGATGTCACAACGCATGAGAAAAGGTCTTCATCAAGCAATATGGCATTCAACATTACGGGCTTCCAAGAAGGTTCAGTCTACAGCAACCAAACCGTAGCTTTTGCAGGCGGCCCAGTCTGTCAAATCATCGATGGAGAAGTGTGGTGCGACGGTCAGGGATATACGTCGTATAATAATGGTGGAATGGTCGGGAACCGCTCAATGGTTGAAAATTGGCCAGATAACCCAGAATTTCTGACTCCTGAACCCAATCAAGGTATAGATTATGACTTATTGGATGAACCTTATCGAATTGATATGCTCCCAGAAAACAGACATGTTATCAGCATTCATCGAGGTAATGCACTGAGTTCCACCTGTGTGGTGCTTGATGATGGGTCATTGACCTGTTGGGGCTACGGTAGTCAGTGGATTGAGAAGGCCCAGCAGGACGGATTCTCAACGTATACATTACCCACTCTCACCTTACCGAATTCCCAGAAGATTATCGCAATGGATATCGGAGGATGGTCCGTGGGGGGGGAATTCGCTTGTGTATTGACCGACCGTTCGTATGACAACACCTACTGTTTCCCTATGTGGGACGCATACGGTAACTTCAGTGATGTAAATCAACGCGGAGAATTGGGTCTTGGCTACGTGAATGCTTCCGGAACAATAACAACAACGCTTGCGAATCATACGTATTCCGCGTTGGAAATGTACGGTGGAAAAGCGACCTCCATATCTGCTGGTTGGCGACATGCTTGTGCAATCGTGGAATCGACCTCGGTATTGCAGAAAACATTCAGACCCATGTGTTGGGGCGATAACAACTTCGGACAAGTTGGAAATGGTTCAATGAATGCAGAATCCTTCTCCATCCTCGACCCTAATTATTACTCAGTAAGCCCTACAAATGCCAGTGTTGGTACACTTGGATTAAACGCACCAATGGCGATGAGTTTGTCACATGACTTTTCTTGTGCTTTGCTTCAGAAGGGAGACGTCTCTTGTTGGGGAGGGGCTCATGCTGAATGGGTAGAAGATAGCGATGGAAATTGGGGATATTCCTCTGATGCATACGAGGTTACACTGAGCAATACAATGACGGGTCAGGCGATCGCATTGTATACCAGCCAACCTCAAGTATGCGTCCTCTCATCTACAGGAGAGGCAAATTGCTGGCAGCGCGAGATATCTTCTTCTGGATACGGAAAAATGAACTCAACACACCCTCGTATTATAGACTTGAACCAAAATGGGGTTAAGCCAGTTACTTTGCAAGGTGCCGATATGTTTACTTCAATACAAACTGATAACCGATGGAGGACAATCTGTACATTGATGGAAAACGACACTTTTACCTGTTACGTGTCCGACTCTGATGAACCCTGGGTTTACACCGATGAGGATGATGTTTGGAACGGAACCGTGACCAATCATTGGCCGTTAAACAACGAATCGTTTTTCTTCCAGGAGCGAGATTCCGATGGAGATGGTGTGCCGTTGTTCAGAGACCTATGTCCCAACGAAGCAATTCCGGTGATCGGATGTATCGATGCGGATGGTGACGGAAAGCCAGACCAGTATGAAAGCGATTCAGATAACGATGGAGTCCCAAATTCCGACGACATATGTCCTGGCGGAGATGATAACATTGACTCCGATTCGGACGGTACGCCGGATGATTGCGATGCTGACCGTGACGGAGACGGTACTCCGAACGACACCGATGACTTCCCGGACGACTCGGGAGAGTGGAAGGATTCGGATGGAGATGGTGTCGGAGACAACACAGACCCATTCCCCGACAATCCTGACGAATGGAGTTTGGACGACGCAGACGGTGACGGAGTAACAGACCGCCTTGATGCATTCCCGAACGACCCAACTGAATCCGTAGACTCGGATGGCGACGGCGTCGGTGACAACTCAGATGCGTTTCCAAACGACCCTTCCGAGTGGGCAGATCTAGACGGCAATGAAATCGGCGACAATGAAGATAATGACGACGACGGCGATGGGATTCCAGACGATGTAGAAACGAGAGGGCTGTTTACTGTTGAAAACTGCCCGTGGAGATGGTATGCTGTGTCGGAATTGGATTACGCCACGTATGGAGCCTATGACCCACATCGCAACTTCACGAGTTGGGACCTCTTGGACGCACCTTGGTGGAGATACGACGACTACTATGAAAATAGACGAGTTGTTGAACCTGCCACCTTCTTAGGGTCGAATCAATTTGAAGAGAGAGAGTCAAACGTTCAGGAAAACAGCATAACTACGTGCGACTTTTCCTACGACGCATTCAACGATCAAGACGGTGACGGCAAAACACTCGGCAATTATTACACCGCAGGTGATCCCGGTGAATGGAATCAATTCGGGGACCCAGACGAGTGTTTTCAGGGGCACAATGTCGGCCTCTGGCCCGCCCTGATGCAGACTCCAGAGGGCCCGTATCGTCCCGATAACTGGTACTATTGGGACTCAGATTGGGATCCAAATGCTCCAACGTCGATTTCATTTCGCATGCATCGCTACTGCAGCAACCCATTGGACCCACTCTCCAATGATACCGATGGGGACGGTCTTTCTGATTATGATGAAATCCACGCCCAACAGTTGTGCACCTCAGAGTCACACCCGATTCCTTTGCGGACCGTTCGCTGGGGTGAGCAAGAATTGACACAATGGGGTCGTCTTTGCCACACCAACCCGATGGTCGCAGATTCAGACGGAGACGGCGTAACCGACGGCGAAGACCCCTTCCCGACCGATCCGACGCAAAGTGTCGATGCAGACGGTGATGGGTACGGTGACAACATGTCCGGTAGCCGTGCGGATCTCTTCCTTGGCGATGCTACAGAATGGGTTGACTATGATGGCGACGGCATCGGGGACAACGCCGACCTTGACGATGACAACGACAATTTGACCGACATAGCAGAGTTGGAAAACAACACCAATCCATTTGACAGCGACACCGATGATGACGGATTCCACGATGGTATAGATGATTGTCCCAACCAAGCGTCTATCGGGTATTCCAACAGATTTGGTGTTGATGAACCTGATTGGATTCACAGCAACAATCCCTTCGTGGGGTGCCTCGACTCTGATTACGATGGGTTCATTGACAATCTAGATGAATGTCCATCTTCCCCAGGCAAGGCAGATATTCTCGGGATTGGATGCAATGACTGGGATGGGGACGGTTATTCCGACGATAACGATGAATTCCCATACAACAGCACATCATGGGCCGACAGCGATGGTGACGGTTTCACTGACGACCGAGATGCCTGCATCAACCGCTTCGGGACCTCGACCATCGATCGGTTAGGATGCCCCGATCGTGATGATGATGGATACAGCGACGTGTACGATGCTGCTCCAGACGACCCTTCGGTCTTCCTCGGTGAATTCGGATTTACCCAACATTCCCTCGAAGTAGAGGGAACCGTGTATGGGGCATCATGGGATCATACCATGGGATGGAAGCGTATGACTGGCGGAAATACCAACCTGAATTGTGGTCTTGGCTCTGACTTCTCGATTGATCAAAACAATGGGATTGTAGCTGTATTCCATTCGGGAGGCAACAATTTGAGCGCCTTTATTGACAACACGTGGTACTCATCACCTAATTTTGACGCAAGTCACGGCTGGTTTGTTGGAAGAGACGTGTGTAACACCGGTGGCGGCAGGCCCCAAGTGGTGGTGGACGATGGCGGTTTAGTTCACGGGTTGTTCATGGCCAACAGTGGTTCCAGAGGGTTATGGTACGTGAAATGGGATCCCATCAAGGATGACCTTCTCCAGCACCGAGTGAGTATCAACACCTGCAAAAGCTGTGGCTTCGGATTGGACGTCGCTGATGGTGTCGTCCATATTGCTTGGTTCGAGGGACATTACAGGTACGCCTCATCGGAGAATGGGGTGGATTGGAACGTGATCAAGGTGGCTAACGGTAGAACCTATAATGGTGGCATAGATGTGGCGGTGGGTCAAGATGGGACGATCCACGTCGCCTTCTCTCGTTCGAAACTCCAAAGATACCACATGGATATCAGATCCATCAATTCAGACCCGGCGAGTGCGAACGACCTAGGATTGATGTACGCCAAGAAAACAGCAGGTGCCTCGGAATTTGAGGATGAACGCGGTTTACCGATCCTCGCCGGAGGGAGTTGCAGGGGCAATGGGGACAATCTCTACCCAGCACTCGTATGCTCAGACATCACGGTAGTGAAGTCACCACGTATCGTGGCGAGTCAGGATTCACCAGCCGTCCACGTGGTCTCCTCTGTATGCGCACCCTTGGTCTACAGGACAAAGTGGAATGAATTCGCGTTAATGAGTTCCGTATGCGCACAATCCTCGTATGTGAAGATGTATAGTACGTTCAACGGCGAGGATTGGACCAGAATGACGATTGGAGTAGAGAATGCCGGAGGGTCGTTCGACCTCACTTTGGGTCCAGCCATACCCACCTCCTCGCAGTCATCCAGTCCAACGCTGGGCACGATGCGTGAGGAAGTACATCTGGTCTACACCACCATAGAGCCAGTTCCTGTCTTTAGGTTAGGAGGAAATGCCAAAACCGTCACGTACGCCAAGATGACTGGCATCAACGAGTGGCAGTATATCGATCTTGAGAATGCAAACCTCGCTGGTGTGGGCATCACACTTGATGAAACAAATCAACCGATCATCATCCACGGGTATGGGGATTATGACAAACTCAAGCGCTCCCAGGGCAAAGTCGGCATCTATCTCACGGGTTGGGATGAAGATGGTGATGGGTTTGCCAACTGGGAAGACGATTGTCTCAGCGAATATGGGATCCTCAATGGCTGTCAAGACCTTGATGGAGATGGTATTCTTGATTCCCTAAGTAATTCTGTTCGAGAGAATCCGGTTGGATCCATCTTAGTGGTGATTCTTGTTGCTTTTGGAGTTGGAGTTGGAGTTGGAGTTGCAGTCTTCAGAAGGAGTCGGGAGTTCCCCGAGGACATGCTTGGGGTAGACATTCAAGAATTCAATGAACCCTATGAACAGAAATCAGTGGTTGACATTCCCTCTGAGGAAGAATGAACTGATGAGCTACTTTGTTCTCCGCAAAGGAGATTTCTGTTGCCCGTATGGGCTTCAGTAGGCTCTTCACAACGTTACGCAACAAAATGTAATCTTCCAATGAAGTGGATAAGTGAATACCTTGTGTTCACGAGGGATTTTACTAAACACCCTTGTGTACAATTAGCCTGTTAACAAGGTATTGCAGTCTGTCCTATTCGTCGCTAGGCACTGAAAAGACCCACTGCAAGCCCCTTAATTTGCCAATACCCGGGCAATGGGTATTCGGATAT